>NYUB01000053.1 GCA_002683785.1 Deltaproteobacteria bacterium | reverse complement strand
GATCCGGTCCGGAACGTTGGTCGGCCCGGGAATTTGGAGAAAATGTCTTCCGCTTGTGTTCATGGGATGATCCGTAACAATAGGGGTTTTCAAAAGATTCCAGCATAACCGGAACGAAACCAGCTTGTAACCTCCAAAATACTTAGGATTTGAAAAGAAAAACTCCCACAAATTTCAAACTTGCCGAGCGTTTGAAACGTGAAACCCGCGGAGAAGTGTTGTTTGATGACTTTTCCCGGGGACTATACAGCACCGACGCTTCGATCTATCAGATCATTCCTGCAGGAGTCCTGGTTCCAAAATCCTCCGAGGATGTTGCTGCAGCATTTCAAATCGCCGGTGAAGAAGGCATCAGCATCACGGCCCGTGGTGGTGGAACTTCCCAGTGTGGACAGACGGTTGGTGAAGGACTGATCATCGATCTCAGCAAATACCTCAACCGGGTCCTCAAGGTCGATGCAGAAAAACGTGAAGCTCTGGTTGAACCTGGCCTTGTCCTGGACCAATTGAATGAGGAACTGAAAAACCAGGGGCTTTTTTTCCCCGTTGACGTCTCCACCAGCAGCCGTGCAACTCTGGGAGGCATGACAGGGAACAACAGCTGCGGCGCACGGTCGATCCGCTATGGAAAGATGGTCGACAATGTCCTGGGGGTCGAAGCCCTGCTCGCCAGCGGAGAAAGGATTCAGTTCGGTGAAATCCAGACCGATTCTCTGAGTCGAGACAATCGTTCCACCAAGGAAAATCTTCTCCATCAACTGTTTCAGATCGGCATCCGGGAAGCGGACGAAGTGCGGCTCCGATTTCCGGATGTTCAACGTCGTGTCGGTGGCTACAATCTGGATGAACTGATTCCTCCCGAAAACGGAGTGCTGAATCCTGCCAGGTTGCTCGTCGGCTCGGAGGGCACTCTTGCCTTTTCAACTTCGATTCACCTCAAACTCCAGCCCATCCCGACTCATAAGGTGCTGGGGGTCTGCCATTTCCCAAGCTTTTATGAGGCGATGGATTCGACCCAACACCTGGTCACCCTCAACCCAGATGCGGTGGAACTGGTGGACCGGACCATGATCGAACTTGCACGATCGATCCCCCAGTTTGCAGAAAAGCTCAAACGATTCATCAAAGGAGAACCAGACTCGCTGCTGCTGGTTGAATTTACCGGGGAAGAGTTGAAACCCCTTGAAAAAAAACTGTCGGAACTGAAGAAAATGATGGAATCGATGGGCTTCCGAGATGCGGTGGTCGAAGCACTCGATCCTGCTTTTCAGAAGGAAGTATGGGAGGTAAGGAAATCAGGACTGAACATCATGATGTCCATGAAAGGAGATGCTAAACCGGTTTCCTGCATTGAAGATTGTGCGGTGGAGCTTAAAGACCTGGCCGAATACACCGCCAGGTTGAACAACCTCTTTGAAAAATATGGAACCACCGGCACCTGGTATGCCCATGCCTCGGTGGGGTGTCTTCATGTGCGTCCTGTTTTGAACATGAAGAAGGAACAGGGGGCATCCGTGATGCGCCGAATCACCGAAGAAGCCTTCGAAATCGTCAAGGAATACGGCGGTTCCCATTCGGGCGAACATGGTGATGGGTTGGTACGCTCTGAATTCCTGGAATCGATGTATGGTTCCCGGATGGTAAATGCCTTTGCCGAAGTAAAGAAACTCTTCGATCCGGACAATCTGCTCAATCCAGGAAAAATCGTCCGTCCAGAGAAAATGGATAACCGCAGCCTTTTCCGTTACTCCTCTGACTATCAGCATCCTGATGTAGATACTTATTTGGACTGGTCTCCCTGGGGAGGATTTCAGCAAGCGGCAGAAATGTGTAACAACAACGGGGCATGCAGGAAATCGAGTGGGGATGTGATGTGTCCCTCCTATCGGGTGACTCAAGATGAAAAACACCTGACCCGAGGCCGAGCCAATGCCCTGCGCCTTGCACTCTCAGGACAGTTGGGAACGAAAGCCCTCACTTCCAAGGATATGTACGAGACCATGCGTCTCTGTGTGGGCTGTAAAGCCTGTGCACGGGAATGCCCAACGGGAGTGGACATGACACGGATAAAGAGTGAATTTCTTCATCATTACCAGCAGGAACATGGGGTGAAAACACGAGACCGTATGTTTGCCTTCCTGCCCCGTCATGCTCCAATACTTTCGAAACTCTCCCCCTTGCTTCATCTGAGAGACAATATTCCAGGATTTGCCGAACTGAGTGAAAATTTGCTCGGACTTTGTTCTCAAAGAAAACTTCCAAAATGGTCATCTCAGCCTTTTCGGGAAGACGAAGTTTCTTCAAAATCACAGGACAAAACCGTTGTCCTGTTTACTGACACTTTTGGAACCTGGTTTGAGCCTCAGGGACTTCGTGATGCGGTCGCAGTGCTTCAGGGCTCTGGATATCAAGTCAAAGCATTGGGAGCATCATCCACTTCCAACCGGCTGTGTTGTGGAAGAACCTTTCTTTCCTCAGGGCTTCTTAAAGAAGCCCGTCAGGAAGCACTGAAGGTCATCGGCCAACTACATTCTTTTGTAGAATCAGGAATTCCCATCCTGGGGCTTGAACCTTCATGCATCTTCACCATCAGGGATGATTATCCTTCCCTGGTTCCTGGGCCGGATTCAGAAGCACTGGCTTCCCATGTCCAATTGATCGATGAATTCCTCTTTCAAGAACATGAGAAAGGAGCGCTTAAACTTCCACTCCAAAAACTTCTACAAAACAAAATTTGGGTCCATGGACATTGTCACCAGAAAGCAGCCAATGCCACAGGAAGTACCCTTGGAATTTTAAAAGCCATTCCAGATTTAGAAGTAGAATTGATCCCCTCGAGTTGCTGCGGAATGGCAGGTTCATTTGGTTATGAAAGCGAAAATTATGAAACTTCCATGAAAATGGCCGAATTGAGTTTGCTTCCAAAAATCCGGAAATTGAAAGGGAAGGATACTGTTGTCGCCTGTGGAACCAGTTGCCGTCAGCAGATCCAGCATGGAAGTGAACGTAGAGCCGTTCATAGCATTCAAATGTTAAGGAAAGCCATGAAAAATTCATCCCATTCCTCTCTCGATTGACTCATGAAGCCCATGAAAACTGCTCTCATTACCGGATCGGGTAAAAACATTGGAAAAGCGATGGCCCTCCGATTGGCCAAAGACGGTATGAACCTGGTGATCCATGGAGGAAGCGACCGTGACGCCTGTGAACAAACGGCCCATGAAGCTGAATCCCTGGGAGTCCGGACTCACATCACCATCGGAGACCTTTCCAAACGAACCGAAGTCAAACGCATCTCCGAGGAAGCACTCGATGTCTTTGGCAGGGTTGACGTTTTGATTCACAACGCCGCCACTCGGCCCCACCGTAATTTTTTTGAAATTCCTGATGAAGAATGGGATCAGGTTCTTGAAGTGAACCTAGGTGCAGCTTTTCAGTTCTGTCGTCTTCTGGTTCCAGGAATGCTCGAACAACAGTGGGGAAGGATCNTTACNTTTGCNGGAATCAATGCNATCCGGGGTTATCCGAANAGTNCNCATGTNTCGGTTTCAAAGCATGGAGCATGGGGNCTNGTCAAAGCCCTTTCCAGAGACTTCGCTGATCAGGGAATCACGGCGAATACGATTTCTCCTGGAGCAATCCTCACGGAACGGACCAGTTCCAGGGAGGAGGAGTTTATCAACAAACAGGCTGCAGAAGTGCCCTCAAAAAGATTAGGCAAACCTGAAGAAATTGCCTCCATGGTTTCTCATCTTGTTTCCGAAGAAGGTGCCTATGTCACCGGTCAATTGATCCAAATCAACGGTGGTGGAGCCATGTGAGGATCGAAAATAATCTCATGAAATTGAAAATAAAAGACCCAAAACGAAAATCAATATGGAACCACAAAATCAAGCTGCCCGACTTCGTGAACTTTTAAGCCAGCCTGGAGTGCTCACGGTGCCTGGTTGTTACGATGCTTTTTCAGCATTGATGGTGGAAAAAAGCGGATTCCCATGTGCCTACATGACGGGTTTTGGAAGTTCAGCCTCGGTCATGGGTCAGCCCGATACCGGACTGATGGATTTCACCCAGATGTCGACCCATGCCGGGAACCTGGCAAGTTGTATCGGAATCCCTCTGATTGCTGATGGAGATACCGGTTACGGGAATGCGATCAACGTCTACCGAACCGTGAAAACCTATGCGAAGCTTGGGGTCGCGGCAATTCAGTTGGAAGATCAAGCCGCGCCCAAACGATGTGGACATGTCCAGGGAAAGGTTCTGGTTCCACTCAAAGAGATGCTGGGCAAACTCCAGGCAGCCAAGGATGCTGCTGCCGAAAAGGACATCGTCATCATCGCCCGNACCGATGCCCGGGCGGTGGATGGATTCCAGGCGGCTCTTGACCGCTGCATGGCTTTTGAAGAGGCTGGAACGGATGTGATTTTTCTGGAAGCTCCAAAATCACTCGAGGAAATGCGAGCCACTGCGGAACTCATCCAAAAACCCCTCTTGGCCAACATGGTCGAAGGGGGAGAAACTCCTTTCCTCGGAAAACAGGAACTCCAGGAACTGGGATTTAAAATCGGACTCTATCCGGTGACCTTGCTGCTGAGCGTTGCTCACACTCTGGAAAAGCAGTTGCCCCGTCTTGAAAAAGAAGAGCATCAACAAATTCAAAATGAACAACTTTCCTTCAACCAGCTGAAAAGCATTGTTGGGTTCCCGGCTTACAACAAAATGCAGGAAAAGTATGGTTCTAAGAAATAATTTCTCTAACTCCTTCGTTGGAAAGATATCCGCATATGGCTGATTATCAGGTCAATTCACTGGTCAGGGGGCTTCCGGCAACCGTTCCGTTTGTCGGCCCAGAGACCCAGGAAAGGAATCAGGGTTATGGATTCAAAGCAAGAATCGGTGCCAATGAGAGTGTCTTCGGCCCTTCTCCTCTGGCAATTCAAGCCATGAAGGAAGCGGCTTCTGAAACCTGGATGTACGGAGACCCGGAATTCCATGATCTGCGTCAGGAGCTGGCAGCCCATCATCAGGTCGCTTCTGAAAACATCATGGTCGGTGAAGGCATCGATGGGCTGCTGGGTTACGTGGCCCGGATGTTTGTGGAACCCGGAGACCGTGTCGTCACTTCTGCTGGCGCCTATCCGACTTTCAACTACCACGTCAACGGATATGGCGGAGAGCTCGAATTCGTTCCTTATCGTGAGGACCGTGAGGATCTGGACGCCCTTCTGGAAACAGCGAGGAAACTACAGCCGAAGTTGATTTATGTCTCGAATCCGGATAATCCGATGGGAAGCTGNTGGGATTCGGAAAGCATCAATGACATGCTGAAAAAAATNCCGGATGGCAGCCTGCTCATTCTGGATGAAGCCTATGGTGGATTCGCCCCTCCAGGAACCCTTCCTCCCCTCGACCTGGATAACCATAGGGTCCTCCGGATGCGTACTTTTTCCAAGGCCTACGGGCTTGCCGGGATGCGGGTCGGATATGCAATTGGGAATGCGGAACTGATTAAAGAGTTCAACAAGATCCGCAATCACTTCGGGGTTGGACGTGTGGCTCAGGCCGGGGCTCGTACCGCCTTGAAAGATTCCGTACATTTACAGAAGGTTCTCAAACAGGTAGCAGATTCCCTCGAGACGATCCGAAATATAGCCCTGGAAAATGGACTCACCCCTCTTCCGACCGCTTCCAATTTCCTCACCATCGACTGCGGAAAAGACGGAGCCTTTGCCTCGGCCCTCATGAATGCCCTCATCCACCAAGGCATTTTCGTGAGGATGCCTGGTGTGGCTCCACTGAACCGCTGTATCCGAATCACCGCAGGTTTACCCGGTGAGCTCGAAATCCTTGCTAAAGCACTTGAGGAAGTAAGGAAAACTTTCTGAATCATTCCTCAACAATCAGGATTTCTCAAGAAATCCAGGAGGACAAGAAGGTATGGATTTAAAACCTGAATTCCCTGAGAGTCTTGAACTCAGCATCCAAAACCCTTCACGAATGCTCGGAGAGACTGTCAGCGGATCAAAAGCCTGGTGCTCAGCAGAACTTTCTCAAGAAGACTGGACCATCAGATTGAATGATGGAGCCTTGAACGAGCTCCAAGCCATGGCAGCCACGGTCCGCA
>NYUB01000052.1 GCA_002683785.1 Deltaproteobacteria bacterium | reverse complement strand
GCAAGTGTTAATTTTATAAAAAACGTTTATTTTCAGTTGTTTATTTAAAGAAGACTTTTTACGAGTTCATCTTATTTATATTATGATTCTATTTGGTGGTTTTGTTGAATTGTGGGGATTGAATCATAGTTTTACTTTAAAACATTATATTGAAGCTTTTGGAATAGAGTTTTTAGAAAACAATGAAATCATGTGGAGTGGTAGTGCATGGAATTCATTTAATGTAACATTTTTAGTCGCTTTTTTTGCAGCTCCTCCGACAACGGCAATTGGTATCCTTACGGCATATTTATTGACACGCCATAAATTCAGAGGAAAAAATGCCTTTGAATTTGGAACAATGCTCAGCTTTGCCATACCAGGAACGATCATCGGCGTCAGTTATGTTTTTGCTTTCAACATCCCACCAATTGAGATGACTGGAACAGGGCTGATTTTGGTAATTTCATTCATATTTAGAAATATGCCTGTTGGTGTAAGAGCCGGGATTGCATCCATGAACCAACTTGATCCTCACCTGGATGAGGCTTCTATGACATTGAATGCATCAAGTTTTCAAACATTTAAGAACATTCTCCTACCCTTGTTAAAACCTGCTATAATTGCGGCATTTATTTTTAGCTTTGTCAGGTCGGTTACGGCTATCAGTGCTGTAATCTTTTTAGTCAGTGCAAACTATGATCTTGCTGTGTCTTACATTCTCGGACGTTTAGAAAATAACGACTATGGGCTGGCCATAGTTTATTCATCAGTACTGATTATATCTATGTTGATGGTGATTATTTTGATTCAAAGATTAATTGGAAAAACACAAATCGGCAGACGTGATCCAAATGCATCTATGCTGCAAGCAAATCTAGGCTGATTGATCATGAAAAAAGCAAGAGTACTTTTTAAAAATATTGTTAAGGAATACACAAAGGGAATCCCTGCAGTAGACAATGTTTCATGCACATTTGAACCAGGGACACTTACGACCTTACTTGGCCCATCAGGCTGTGGAAAAACAACCTCACTTCGTCTTATAGCCGGGCTGGAACGGGCTACTTCTGGGAAAATATTCATTGATGAAAAAGATGTAACCCTACTTCCTGCAACAGACAGAGATGTAACTATGGTGTTCCAGTCATATGCCTTGTTTCCTCATATGAGTGTTTTAGAAAATGTTTCCTATGGGCTCAAAATGGCAGGAGTGGCCAAAGAAGAGTATTCTGAAAAAACCATTGAAACCCTTAAATTGGTTGGACTTGAAGGCTTTGACCAGAGGATGCCATCGGAGCTTTCTGGAGGGCAACAGCAAAGGGTTGCTGTCGCAAGAGCCATTGTTCTCGAACCGAAAGTTCTTTTGTTTGATGAACCTTTATCTAATCTTGATGCAAAGTTGAGAAGACAGGTTCGTGAAGATATAAGGAATCTCCAGCAGAAACTTGGTGTTACAACGATTTATGTGACTCATGACCAGGAAGAAGCATTGGCGATCTCAGATAAAGTCATTGTCATGAATGAAGCTGTGATTGCTCAGGAAGGCAACCCCAAAAATTTATATAATCATCCTAACACTAGTTTCGTGGCCAACTTCATTGGAGATGCGAATATTGTTGAAGCCACGATTGAAAAGAAAACCGGTCAGGACTATGACATAGACTTTGGAGGGGTTAAAAAAACTATTTCTTCAGAATTTGAACGGACTGATAAAATATCCCTTGCTCTCCGTCCTGAAACCATTGAAATAAATCAAAAAAAATCAAAAAATACCATTTCTGCTAAGGTAGAGAATGTTTCATTTGTAGGGAGTCAGTACCAGTATTCGGTTTCTACCAGCTTAGGAAACATGTATGTCGTTTCAAATGAAACAAATGTGTATCAGAATATAAATGATGAAGTATATTTATCATTCAAAGATGATGGTATATCAATTCTATCGGATTAAGAATCAGTAAACGATTTCAAAATATTTCTTAGCCTTCCTTCAAGATCTGAAGCAATAGTTTCGTTAAAAAAAACTCCTGAAAATTATTTAAGCCAAACTTGAATATGATTTTTATAAATTGATTATGAAGTTTTAAATAACTTAATCCTAATGCTTCCGGGAAGGTTGACAAGGTGCAATCGACCACTTTAGTCAACCAGTATTTCCCTTCTTCAAGCTTTTCCAAAAGATCTGCAATACCCCTTCGGACAGTCACTGGCAGACTTTCTTTGTCCAGACCGAGACCAACTGAATTAAGACCAGGCAGGATTGGCTTTCTGCGAGAATAACCCCCTTTTTGATCCCGTTAAGAGTCATTATCCAACGAAATGAAGCCAACCATTTACCTTCAATGGTTTCCTAAATCTTAAGGACCCTATTAGGAAACATGTTCTTCGAACTGTATGAACGGTGAATTAAATCCATGGGATCATCGACCAAATTCATAGCTTATTTTCGAAGAATCCTATGATGAAACAAAACAAGAAAATTGAAAATTACAATCATTCAACATAATCTTTCTTTTCTTATTTTTTATTAATTGAATTTCCCACAAACATTCTTATGTGGAAGCCTCCTGAAAGAATTCGATGGCATTCTTCATTGGGAACCATACCCGATGTGAAAGAAATTGAGTCGTCGGTGCTCTTTTCACCAATCGAATTTGGCCGCTTGAAACTCCGCAATCGCACTTGGGTCCCTGCGATGGTTCCTTGGCGTGCAACAGAAGATGGTCAAGTCACAGATGAGGTTTTAGAATGGTATGGAAGATTTGCCAAGGGGAAACCTGCCGCTATCGTCATTGAAGCAACAGGCATTCGTGATATTTCATCGGGTCCTTTGCTACGTATAGGTCATGATCGTTATATTCCTGGTATTCAAAAACTTGTAGAGCGTATTAGGGATGAAAGTGGAGGACAAACGAGAGTTCTCATTCAGTTGATAGATTTCCTTGCTATCCGAAGGAGGCCACAACGTGAAAAATTTCTAAATCATCACTTGGTCATTACATCNCGAATTCGTGATCGCTTAAATCTCCCACTTGCTGAAGAAAAAGAGATCCGAATAAAATTGCTAAACCTTAANGATAAGGATCTTGAACAAATTTTAGATATTCGTGATTGGGAATCACTTTGTAAGGGGTATCGAGAAAGGGTAACAGACATGCATTTGCCTAATATTAAACAGTTGCCTGAGGTCCTTCCGGGNCTTTTTGCAAATGCAGCATTAAGATCACAAAAAGCAGGATTAGACGGGATAGAACTCCATTATGCTCATGCTTATACCATGGCTTCATTTTTATCAGCTACCAATATTCGTAATGATAGCTATGGAGGTTCAAGGGAAAACCGGATTAAACTTCCTTTAGAAGTTTTTCATTCAGTTCGTGACATTGTGTCTGAGGATTTCATTATAGGCGCCCGTTTTCTTGCTGAAGAATGCATCAATAACGGCAGTTCCATTTCGGATGTTTGTTTTTTTGCCTCTGAGTTTGCCCGTGCAGNCATGGATTATCTTTCATTATCACGTGGAGGAAAATTTGATGATGCAAAACAGCCTAGAGTTGGTGAAGCTGCCTATCCTTATACGGGACCAAGTGGTTATGAATGCATGCCTCAAAACATTTCAGATAAAAATGGGCCATTCGGAAGGAATTTTTCAGCTTCAAAAGAGATAAGAAACCATGTCCGTCAGTCAGGTTGCAAAACTCCAGTGGTGGTTGCAGGTGGTATACATAATTTCCAGATAGCAGAACATGTATTAAAAGAGGATATTGCAGATATTGTCGCTTCAGCCCGCCAATCTCTTGCAGATCCTGACTGGTTTTTGAAACTGGAATCAGGCTATGGGAGAGACATCCGCCTTTGTCAATACTCCAACTATTGTGAAGGCCTAGATCGAACCCACAAACAAGTGACCTGCCAATTTTGGGATCGCTTGAATCTGGATCAATCAAAAGGCCATTTGAGCAAGGATGGAAAGAGGCGGCTGGTTGCCCCTGATTGGGATAAGATACCTCTAAAATCGTGAATAAATCTCCACAAGTCGATCGATACATACATGATCGTTTACCTCCCAATGATCAGTGGCCAGAACTAATTCTGCCCAATCATTTTCAACAACGCATACCCCTCAATTGTGCAAATTTACTTTTAGATCGCCGTCTTGAAGAAGGATTGGGAAGTAAAACAGCTTTTGTCTCAAAATGTATATCCTGGAGTTATTCCGAACTTTATGAAAGGACCTGCCGAATGGCTCATGTCCTGACAAATGATTTTGGAGTACAACCGGGCAATCGAGTTCTCATTCGTGGCCCAAACTCCCCAACATTGGCTGCCATATGGATTGCAATACAGAAAATAGGGGCGATTGCCGTGACAACGATGTCATTACTNCGTTCAAGAGAACTTGCAAAGATCATCGAAAAGGCAAAACCGATTCTTGCTGTTTGCGATTGTTCAATAGTGGACGAATTAAGAAAGTCGATTCAAGCGAATCCACATGCTTGTGAAATCCTGACATATGATGAATCAGGAGGAGAACTTGAAAATCGGATGATTCACCATCCAGAGGCATTTGAGAACTGTTCTACTTTCAGTGATGACATATCACTGATTGGGTTCACATCGGGTACTACAGGTGAACCCAAAGGGACGATCCATTTTCACCGTGATGTAATGTCGGTTTGTGAAACCGTAGCGGAACATATCATTCATCCAGTACCGAATGACATTTTTATAAGTACAGCACCTTTGGCATTTACTTTTGGTCTGGGAGGACTTGTTCTTTTCCCGTTATATGGAGGGAGTACTTCAGTTTTGAACGGACGCTATTCCCCTGAGGAACTTCTTGATGCCTTCGAAAAATATAAAGCTACGATATGTTTCACTGTACCTACTTTTTATCAGAAAATGGCTCGTCTGGCGGAAAAGAAAAACTTCGCCAATTTAAGAATGTCAATATCTTCAGGTGAAGCTTTAGCTCAATCAGTTAAGACAGAATGGCTCCATGCAAGTGGACAAGGTCTGACCGAACTCCTGGGGTCCACAGAGATGCTTCATGCTTTCATAGGCCCAACTGAAGAACAAATACCTCCGGAAACTATTGGGAAAGCCATACCGGGTTATAGGGTCGCCATTCTGGGAAATGAGGGAGAACATTTACCTACAAATGAAATTGGTCATCTGGCAGTTAAAGGCCCTACTGCATGCCGTTATCTTGAAGATTCTCGTCAAAAGGATTATGTCCAATTTGGATGGAATATCACAGGTGATGCCTGTTCCTTGGATAAGAATGGATACGTCATATACCATACTCGTGTTGATGACATGATCATTTCCAGTGGATACAATATATCAGGGATTGAAGTAGAGAATGTACTTCTCGAAAATCCCAAAGTCAGTGAATGTGCGGTTATCGGCACCCGGGATCCAGAACGTGGACAGGTGGTCACCGCCTACATTGTTCCCAAGGATCAACCTAAAGATGAAACAGGATATATAGAAGATCTTCAGTCTTTTGTAAGAAGTCGGCTGGCTCCATACAAATACCCAAGAAAAATAAAAATACTCACTGATTTGCCACGCAATGAATCTGGAAAATTACAGCGCTTCCGATTGAAGGAATAAACGGTTTTCTTTCTTACTATGATTCCTTGGGTCGTAAAGAAATTCTGAATCTNGTGGNAATGTTGGGATTCTTGATTAAGGCAGATGATGAAGTGCTTTATTCAGGGAAAAAGCCNTGTGGGATCGTTTTANGAACGNTCTGGTTGTTTAGGTATGATACGAGACTGAAAAGAACTTGAAGTGGATTTGATCGATCGTGAAATCAACGACCCTTCCTTGAAAATGGGGTCGGGTATGATTTCAAGGATCGCCCGGGACTCCGTAGGAAGGTGCGGCATCCGGGTTGACAGAACGAAGCAGATAAGAATCCATCTCGGGCAGGTATCGAGCCCATAACGCCCGAAGTTCCTGGATTGGTTCATCCGACCAGTCAACCCGCAGGTCGATCACCGGCCAGTCCGTTTCGATTGAGACTTGAATGCCTGCAGAACGGACGGGACCTTTTTCACCTCCTGCTGCAAGACCTGCTTCCAAAGCACCCAGCAGACGTTCTGCAAGGTGGCCTTCCAGGGCCATGAACCTTTCCAACATGACTTCGATCACATTTTCATGAGCCAGAAGATTTCCTGCCGCAGCGCAATGGGTTTCTGGGACGACATGGTTTATTCCTAAAGCCTTATCACCACTGAAACAAGCCGACCTGCCCCTGCAATCCAAAACAGCAAGTTGTCTCCACTCGAGATGGCTTTCAGAATTTTTTAGGGAAGTGAGCACTGCTTCCGGTTCCATTCCGGATTCAAGCAGGTCCAGCATCTTCTTTCCGAGGGAGGGATCGGTCACATTCTGAGTNAGGACAGCACCAACCCCGCTCCGGGTGAAGAGGCAGCGGCTGGCGACACAAATGCTGGATGAGGTGATGGCACCTCCTACCATCCCCGTTTCAGGACAGTGTCCGATGATGGAAACCGTCAAGGACGAACCTCCTCGATGACTGCAATCACATCGATCTCCATCAGCCATTCCGGTTTGGCCAATCCTGCCACCACCACCCCTGTGGAAACCGGGAAAATGCCTTTCAATGATTGACCCACTGCACGGTACACGGCTTCCCGATCTTTGGGATCAGTCAGGTAGATGGTGATCTTACAGACCTCTTCCAGGCAACTTCCTGCCTCTTCCAGAAGTTGTTTTACGTTTTTCATGGCCTGCTCAGCTTGTGCCCCGGGATCGTCCTGACCGACGAGTCTGCCATCGAAATCCGTTCCAACCTGACCTCTGAGGAAGACTATGTTTCCGGCACGCACCACTTGGCAGAGGTCATTGTCCAGATTTTGATCAGGATAGGTGTCCCGGGTGTTGAATTTTCTAAAACGTTGATGGGGCATGGTCAAAAATCAAAATGGTTGTAAACAGTTTGAGGGCCAATCAGTGATCGGCATAATCAGAATTCAAAAGGTATTTTTCAAAGGCCAGAAATGTTCTTCAATCCTTTGTAAGCCAGTTTTCATCAATGGTGTCATTTCTTCCGGACAGATGACGGATTTCTATTCAACTCAGAGGAAAAATGGGGATCTTAGACGATCCACGTCTTTCCGTCCAGTTGATTTCCTGCCTCGTTTCAGCACTCACACCGGCATTGCTTTTCAGCGATCAATATATTGGGGCTTGAACAGGACAGTTCATGAATTTCCTGAATGTTTCATAAAACTGGCTCCTCGTTGTCCCAGAAGCTTTCGAGTCCCACGCCGAGTCCGTCGGCAAGCCGGTTGACGTAGGCATAATATCCGGCAACCTGGTTCACATGAAGGATGCCGACATCCGTGAAACCAGCTTCCTTGAGGGCTGTTACGTCTTCCTCGACCATGTTCCAGGGCTCCCTGGTCAGTTTGGCGGAATAGTCGAGCATTGCGCGTTCACGAGCACTGAGGGAAACGGACTGGTAATCCTTGATGAATTTTTTAACGAATTCGCCGTCTTTGGTGATTTGACGGAGGCCCGCTCCGTGATGCACCATTCAGTAATGGCACTGATTGATGCTGGAAACGACGATGGCAATCATTTCGCGTTCCTTGCGTGACAAGTCCGGGCTGCCTGTCATTGCCGAACGATAAAGTTCGAAATGTCCCTTCATCGTAGGAAGGCTGATGCTGTGGATGCGCATGATGTCATCCACTCCGCCCCAGGGATCCCGGAGCTTGTCATACCATTCTTTCAGTTCTCCCTCGGCTTCTTCCTCGGGAATCATCGGAATCCATGCCATGAAGATCTCCTTTGGTTCATGTTTCTGCAGGAAAAGCATTTACAGCATCTGCTTTCCNATTAGGCCNTTACCATGCCTGNTAGGCNNNNGATTTACAAACGGTAGAATTGTTTTNCGGTATCATGAAAGAGCGCATCANGCTCGGTTTTGGAACAGTCCTGAATCATGTGGNTGATGGCACAGACCTGTTCCAAGAAACCGATTCTCAACCCGGCAACCGGAAAATTGGAGCCGAACATCGATCTTTCGAATCCGAAGAGTTCCAGTGCTTCCCGGACCACCCTAAGGTTGAGATCATAGTCCCAGGGGGAGTCTGCCAGCCCGAGTTCGGATATTTTGAGAAAAAGGTGGGGCAGTTCGGCCAGCATGCTCATTCCCGAACGCCATTCCTCCAGGCCCTNTTCACTGCGGTCCCAGGCNAGTCCGGTATGTTCCACCACAATNGGCAAATCCGGATAAAGCCTGCAAACCTCAGAGATTTCATCAAGATGCCAGAAAGGAACCCTCAAATCCCAGGAAAAATCATATTTTTGCAGAAGGCCTAGACCTTTTCTCCAGGCAGGATCATGAATGCTTCCCGGAAGCTGACGGACGGAATCACGGGTTTCAGCATTCCGGGAGGTGACCGGTTTGCAGCGTATTCCTCTTACGCTGGGAAATTCTGATTGACGTTCAAGGGTTTTTTCGGAATCCGGAAGATGCAGCCACGAATGGGCCACGATTGCATTCGGCATTCCTTCGTGTTCCATCACTCCACTCAGCCATTCCGTTTCCCGCAGCGGATCTTGATGATCACTTTCCGCCTCGACATGAACGGTTTTGACGACCTTCAGCTTTTTTGTGTCGGTTCGGTAATCGTCACAGGAGTAATTCCTTTTCAGTGAATCATAATTTCCGAGAAGGAAATGTTTTTCCGGTTCATCCGTCAGCCAGGGATAATAAATCTGTTCTAGGTCGAAAAGGTGATGATGTGCATCAATGATGTCGAAATCTAGATCTAGACCTGAAAAATCAGGCAGATTTGTTGGAATGCTCAGTTCTGGATTCCTCATTTCATCATCGGTTGGGGTTGAATTTAAAAAATCAGACTGAAAAGGATGGTTCTATATGATTCCAGATAATCAGATCCTAAGCGGTCCTGATAAATGATGAGATGAATCAAAAAACGTGCTGAGGGTTTGCTTGGATTGGGGTGGTTGGCAAACAAAGCTCCTGAAATAAAAAATAGTGATAAAGTCATCAGGATTACCATCAATCGCCGAGAATGTTTCAGAATAACGAAATCATTTATTTTTTTACGTTCTGGGATCATTTAAGATGCGTGAGTTTTGATTTTCATTTTCATATCTGGAGTATGTCATGAAACGGCTTGAAGGCAAAATCGCGATCATCACCGGAGCATCCGCGGGAATCGGGAAAGCCAGTGCTTTGCTTTATGCGGAAGAAGGGGCCTCGCTGGGATTGATCGACATCGATCAAGACGGAGGAAAGAACACACTTGAGGAAATAAGGAGGAACGGAGGGAACGCTGAATTTTTCGAAGTCGATGTCAGCAGTCCAGAAGCCATGAAATCTGCATTTCAAGCGGTCGCTGAAGCATTTGGAGGAATCGACATCCTCTACAACAATGCAGGTGGAGCGACTCCCCGGGATGATCATATTCTCAAGATGCCACTCGATGAGTTCGATCATGCCATTGGACTGAACCTGTTCGGACCTCTTTTGGGATGCCGCCTGGCCATTCCTTACATGCAACAGCGGGGAGGCGGGTCGATCATCAACACGGCCTCCATCCGTTCGATGATCGGTACCCCAGGTGCCGATGCCTACACTGCAGCCAAGGGCGGAGTCGTCACTCTCACCCGTGCACTGGCATTACAGTGTGCCCCCCAAGGCATCCGGGTCAATGCCATCGCCCCTGGGGCTGTCCTCACCGAAAGAGTACGCAATCTGATGGAACAGGATAACGATTCTGGTCCCACCCAGGAAATCATTGAGAAGCATCTTCTGGGTCTTGGCCATCCACAACAAGTGGCGTCGGTTGCACTTTTTTTTGCCAGTGATGACTCCAACTGGGTTACCGGACAGATCCTCCCTGTCGATGGTGGCGCCAGTGCTCATTGAAGTCACGGTGTTAATTAGATGAAGTATTAATTGATTGAAGTCACCCAAGTTTTTACCAATGGGCCCAATCATGATTTTTCCCCAAAGCTACATGCTTTTTTAGGGTTCTTTGGCATGTTCTTTTTCAGAAACGTAATTGTTTTGCTTCATCTCTATGTATCCCAAGATAGCAAGAGCGCTTAGAAGGATGCCGGCGCCCAATACCGTATTGAAAGATGGGACTTCTGCAAAAGTAACAAAGCCGATAATTGTTACTGGTATGATATGAAAATAGTGCATAGGTGCTAAAAAAGAAGCCTCGGCATAACGGTATGCGTTGATAAAGAAATACTGTGCAATTGTGGAAAGAATTCCTGTAGCTATCAACATACAGGCTTCTCTCATTGACGGCACCTTCCAAAGAGTTACGGCAAAAGGTCCTGTAATCAATGTAATTCCGAATGAATACCAGATCATCAAAGAGAGATTATCCATGGTCTGTGAGAGTTTTTTTTGAAGGATGACGGAGAAAGACCCAAAAAACACACAACCTAAAGCAATAAGCATAATAAAACCGTCACCTTCATTATCGGGTGCAAGCATGATCCAGATTCCAGAAAAACCTGTTAAAATGATCAGCCACCTGAAAATAGAAGGTCTTTCCTTGAGAAACATGATGGCGATCAAACTCATAGCAGCAGGTCTCAGATAACCAATCAGACTGACCTGGCTAAGTTGTATTTTTGAAATAACGAAGAAATTTGATGTTAGTGCTGCTGCAGAAAATAAAACTCTTAAAGCATTTAGTTTTATATCCTTCATCACTGATGAATCATTCCGATGCATGTAAAGCAATGGAAACAGAATGACAGAACTCGTCAAACAACGGATGAAAACGATTTCTATTACAGGAAAATTAAGACCGAGAATTTTTATAAGAACCAGATGGAAAAGAGTGAATACTTCATTTCCCAAGAGCCATGAAAGTCCTTTCAGGTTATTTGATAACCCTGATTTACTAGTGAAAATTTCAACTGGGTTGCGATCCGTCATTTGACAATAGATTCGCGAAAATTCTGAATGCTCCAGGCACTAAATTTTCCATCTGATAAAATAAATTGAAGGCACAATGGATATGAGAACCATTTCCAAAATGTCCCAATAACAAGCCTCCTTCCAGAGATGATTCATTTGGATCGGCAACCCGGATTAATGGATGATAAAGTTCATCCCATTCCGAAGCGAAATATAAACCCCTTTCTTTTACCCAGCCTTTCCAATCATCCGATTTTATTTTGTTGGGATGGTTCATCAGTTCTGAATCCTTATCCAGTACCTCGACAGGGGCAGAGGGATCTGTGATTCTCCAGCGTATTGAGGGTGATCCGATCACAAGTCTCCCAGGAACTGTCGTATTCGAATGCCACCTGTCCATCGGACGATGATACTGACTAACCAGTCTTCCTCCTTCATGAACCCATTTTTTCAGCAGACTCGAAACTTCGTTAACAGGACGGTTTCCTGCTGCCAGGGATCCAATGACGATGGTATCAAAGGAATCAAATGCCCCCTTGCGGAGTTGAGCATCGGATATCATCGTGACCGAGAAACCCATTTGTTGAGCCCAGTACCAGGATCGCTCAAAACCGCCATCAATCCATCCCACATTCAGATTCTGTGGGACTGTTAAATCCAGCATGAGCAATTTGGAACTGGCATTAAAATGACGAAGACTTCTTCCGATGTGAGGATAGTAGAATTCCTGAAAATCCCATGCAGGAGACTGTTCGAGATTGGCTGAAAAAGAATAATGTCCAGGTACCAATCCTGCCTTTGGTTTTATCCGAAAATGATGCAAAGCACCTGACTGTATATCCGGATTAATTTGGATTCTTGAATAGTCTGTGTCAAATCCGGAAGGAACCGACAATTCCAATTCATGGATTGAAGGAGAATGAACTTGAACCGACATGCTGAAATCAATAGCTGAATTCTTGGTGCTTTCCATACGATAGGAGGGCAACACCATTTTTTCAGGCTGAAGGGAACAGGTTATTTCGGGAAGGGTCGTGAATGGATGATCGGGGGGAACTGATATTTCAAAATTTCTTCCTTTCAATGAAAACTGAAAATCTAACCTGGGGATATCAACTTGGAGGATTTCACTGTGAACCCAACTGTAGGAAGAAATCGGATCCTGCTTGTGGGCCCAGCTGCCTTCTCCTGTCCAGGACAATCGGTTTCCTCGGACTTCGGGTTCTTGATCATGATGTGATTCTAATCCTTGGGGCATTTTCACATCAACAAAGAAGTCATCTTCCTCAAGCCAAGGACTCTTGTGTATGGAAAATTCAAAATTGAAATTCTTGCCTGAAACTGGCTTTTCAGGAAGAAAGATGAATTTTGGTTTCAAGACACAGCAGGCAGCTGCGGCTTGACCAGCCTGTCTGAGCTTAAGTTCTATTCGATGTTTATCCGGTTCGGGAATCATCTCGATGAGGTTTTTCAAAATATCTGAAAAATCAGCCAAAGAGTTTACAATCGAATTAGAGTCCGGAAAATTTTGAAGGCACTCTGAAGACAATTCATCTGCTTGTTTAAGCCCATTTCGGATTTTTCCTTCAGGAAAAAACAATCCGAATTGCTCCCATGAGCCAGGGAGTCCACTGCAGATTTGGTCAGTATGAACTGGAGGATCTTTCAAATCCGATTTTAACAGATGCAAAGAAAGTATTTCAGGATGTTCATCTTTCAAAACTCCCATTCCCTGTGTTGCATGATAACTTCGGGACCATTCACCCATCTGAGCGTAGGTCCCTCCCAAATGAAAGTTGAACTCTCCTACGTCCAAATAGGTGGTTGCATCGGGAGGCGATTCTTCATCATCATACGATCCTCCTCCTCCACTCCAGGCGGGTAGATATAACTTGGAAACCTTCCAGGCAGGAAGATCCAAATCGCGGAAATATGTGGGATCAGCAGCTTTTTCAAAAGCCTCAATCGTCAATCGCGTTACGGCACGATGATGCCCATGCTGACCCGGGACATCCAGAAAAGTTGGGCAAAGGACATCGGGTTTAAAAAAACGGACGGCTTTAATCATTTTTTTTAGGGAATGTTCATGCCCCCAAATGTTAAACGTCTGTTCTGGTGATTTTGAAAAACCAAAATCCCGGATTGAATCGTCCTCTGTTTCGGCGAGCCAACAAAGATCAATCCCCAGGACTTTCATCGCATTGACAAGTTCCTGAGTACGAAGTATGCCTAAATCATCTCCCCGTTCACTGCCGAGGGCATTTTGCCCGCCTTGACCGCGTACTGCGTTTACATATACCACATGCATGCCCTCTCCCAAGGAAAGTCTTGCAAGCATTTTTGAAGTTTCATCATCAGGGTGCGCACCAGTCTGCATGAAGGTTGCCAGGCTTCTAAGGGCAACCAGACGTCTCCACAAAATTCTGCCTGGATCATTCAGTTGCTGCTCAACCACTGTTGCTTTTCTCAAATAACCTCCTTTTTGGAATGGATTAGCGGTAAATCGAGCAAAATTCCTTCAGATTCGTTTGAAGGATTCCTGATGCGGTTTAATAGGGTATTGATGATTCTTGTCCCAGCCAGTCGAAGATCCTGCTGAAAACGAATTATTGGGACATTGAGAAAATTAAGATTCTCATTGGCCTGCTTTGCAGCAATGATGATCTCTCTGCCCAGTACTTTTCTCTGCTTTTCGACTGCTGACAATAACGGAAGAATGTTGTGATCCCTGATGCAAATCCAGCCATTCGGACAATCTTTTTGACTAAGGATTTCCTGAGCCTGTTTGAAAAAAAACCTGGTCTCTACATCCACATTGAGATTTATTTCATGGGGTTCAAGTCCTTGTTCTTTCATAGCCCTTAAGTAACCTTTTTGTAGGTATCGATTAAAATTGTATGTCCTGGAGGGCAAAGGCATCACAATTTTGTCACAACCTGCTTCTGCCAAGGATTGAACTGCCTGGTAAGCAAATGATTCATTGTTAAAATCATACCAGTCGTACAATCCTGAAATTTTTGATCGACCATAGGTCACAAGCGGGATTCCTGCTTCTATCACACTCCTGATACGGGGATCTCTTTCAGTCGTATGGGTCAGGATCAAACCATCCACCATCCGCCCTTTAAGACACTCATCCAATGATTTTCTTCCACCCTTTTCATCGGAGAGAACAATTAATGTGTATCCTGATTTTCTGAGTCGTTCATGCATTCCCTGGATAAGTGAATATCCAAAAACATAAAGGGGGTCTTCCTGGTGGAGGACGATCCCGATGGCTCGAGTCTTCCCGGTCCTCAGCCTGACGCCTCCCTGATTGGGTATGTATCCAAGTTTCAGTGCTGCTTCACGAATGGATGCTTTCGTTTCTTCACGAACGGCAGGCAGATCTCGGAGTGCCCTGCTGATGGTGGCAATGGAGACACCAGTGTAATCCGCAAGTTCATAAAGCGTGATTCGAGTTGGTGAAGTTTTTTCCCTGCTTGGATTCATGATTTTCAATGTTCTGAATTTGATTTGAATATTTACAAGATAAGCGAAATCAAATATTGTTGTAAACGTTTACGTTTTTTCTTGCGGTTGCGGAAACTTCTATGGGTTGAGGGTTTCTAACCGAAAGATTCATCCTCACTTTGGAGAATATCATGATCAGAAAAAGCTGGTTCATTGCTATTTCAGGCATGTTCCTGATTTTTAGCCTCGCTTCTGTTGGTGCAGTAGAAATCGAGTATTGGCAATACACATATAAAAGCAGGGTGGAAGCCATCGATAAATTGATTGAGAGCTTCCAGGCGGCAAATCCTGGGATAACGGTAAAACATACCAATTTCCCTTATGCTGATTACCGCAAAAAAGTTGCGATTGCAGTTTCTGCAGGTGATGGCCCGGATATAGTACAATTGTATTATGGATGGCTGAACGACTATCGTGATTCAGGGTTAATACAACCTTTGCCGAAAGATGCATTTCCACATGATGAGATTGAGGATGAATTTTTTGGCATTGTTAAATCGATGAAAGTTAAGGGTGAATATTGGGGCTTGCCCACAGCAGTTCGTTCCTTGGCTTTATTTTACAATAAGGACCTTTTCTCAGAAGCAGGGATTTCTGGACCTCCGGAGACCCTCGACGAATTTGTTGCAACAGCGAAGCGTCTGACCAAAAAAGATAATGCAGGAAATTATCTTCAAATAGGTTTTGCCGTTGATACGGATGGACAGGATCACCACTGGTGGAGGGAAGTTCTCAACAGGCTCTATGGGGGAAAACCTTATTCAAGTGACGGCAAAAAAATAGCTTATAATTCCAGTTCGGGTAGCCAGGCTTTGAAGTTTGTTACGGATTTGGAAAAAACCCACCAGGTTGGTTCAAATGGGTTCATGAACCGGGGCCAGGATGCTTTTAAAGCAGGAAAGGCAGGTATGGTCATTGACGGTTCTTTCCGTATTTCCACCTTCAACAAACAGAAAGATCTTAATTTCGGAATCACCGAGTTACCTGGTCATAACGGAAATCGTTTCAACTTTTCCTCCTACTGGGTGAATGGTATCAGCACTAAGGCCAAGGGTGAAAAATACGATGCTGCAGTTAAATTTCTCAAACATTTGACCAGTCAGAATGCCATGCAGATTTGGCTCGATACGGTTGGAGAATTACCCGCGAAGCCAAAAATTGCTCTTGTTGATAAAAATAAAAAACATCCCCAGTTTGGCCCCTTTATTAGAGGACTGGCTTATGCGAATGCAACAAGTTTTATAGCCGAAAAACCTCAAAGGCAGTCATTCATCGATGCATACGACATGGTGGTTTTAAAAGACATGTCTCCCTCCGAAGCTCTGAGTAAAGTCGCCAAGAAAGAACAAGAAGTTCTTGACGAATTTTTTGAAAACTAACCTTTCAAATGCGGCCGGGAATTCCCGGCTGCTCCCTTTCTGACAAAAAAATGCTTTCACGTTTTTTGGAACGTCAAACGATAGGCCAAAAACAAGCATTGACTGCCTGGTTATTCCTGTTAATTCCTATCCTTTTTTATGTAATCATACGGTTTTATCCAACTTTTGAGGCTTTTTTTGTTTCTACATTAAAATGGAATTTGCTTGGGAAACAAAAATTTATTGGTTTCAAAAACTACATTAAGCTTTTTGAAGATGAAGAATTCTGGCTGGTTTTAATCAATACATTCAAATATGCACTAATTGGTGTTCCAATCAGTTTACTCTTCTCCTTTTTGATAGCATATTATTTGAATGAAATCACATTCGGGCATGAAACAATAAGAGCTCTCTATTTTATACCTTTTCTTACAACTGCAGTTGCAATGGCATGGGTTTGGCGTTGGCTTTATCAACCTGTGCCGATCGGTTATTTCAATATCATACTTTCTTGGTTTGGAATTGCACAGCAGCCCTTTCTCAAATCCTTAGATCAGGCTCTTTATTCGATTATGGCGCCCGCTGTCTGGGCGGGTCTGGGATTCCAAATCATCATTTATTTAGCTGGTATTCGGGCCATTCCACAAAGTCATTTTGAAGCCTCCAGTATTGACGGTGCTGGCCGTATACAGGTACTTAGGGAAATCATTTTACCTGCATTGAGGCCAACGATTCTTTTTCTGGTGGTGATTTCGACTATTGGATTTTTAAGAATTTTTGATCAGGTTTATTCGATGAGTGCCGACAGTGCAGGTGGGCCCTTAAACTCAACAAAACCTTTAGTATTGATGATTTATGAAGCAGCTTTTGATGAATTCAAAATGGGATATGCTGCAGCATTGACCGTCGTACTTTTTTTGATCCTTTTGGTCATCAGTCTTTTACAATTGTCATTGATGAGAAGGTGGACCAGATAAATTCCTCGAATATGACGGATTCTTTCATCATCCGGAATCCGTATCAATGGGTTGCTTGGAGTCTTCTTTTTATTGGGGGGATTGTCATGATTACTCCAATATTGTTTATGTTATCCACTTCTTTTAAAGAGGGTGCGGAGGTATACAGTCTCACCATCTTTCCGGAGAAACCGACTTTGGTGAATTATCTTTTTATTTTAGGAGAATCGAAATTCATCATATGGACAGTTAATTCACTCATTATTGCTGTATTAAGTACTTTTTCAGTCCTATTTTTTGACGGGCTGGTAGGTTATACATTGGCAAAATTTTCTTTTCGGGGACGTGAAATAGTTTTTATTGCAATACTTAGCACACTGATGATTCCCACTGAAATGCTGATAATCCCCTGGTACATGATGTCACGAACCTTTGGTTGGCTGGATACCTATTGGGGTATCGCCTTTCCAGGACTAATGACGGGATTTGGTACTTTTTTGATGAGACAGTTTTTTATGAATCTTCCTGATGAATTAATCGATGCAGCTCGCATGGATGGATGGTCGGAGTTTGCGATTTGGTTGCGTATTGCAATGCCACTTGTGATACCTGCACTTTCAGCATTAGCGATTTTTCATTTTTTGGGGAACTGGACGGCTTTCATCTGGCCTCTAATTGTTACCAATGATCCTGATTTGTATACCATACCCGTTGGCATAGCTTCATTTAACGGAGAGTTTCAATCCGATTGGGAGATAGTGATGACTGCATCCTGCCTCGCTACCATACCCACTTTGTTTGTTTTTATCTTTCTTCAAAAATTTATCATTAAGGGAATTATGCTGGCGGGTCTAAAAGGTTGATAATGACTGAAAATTATAACGAATTTCCTGCTGAAATATATTCCAGAACCGTACTGGAACCCGATTTTGTTATTTACCGGAATGTTTTCGCAAACGACCTTCATGCGATCAATCTGGCTCAAACCGTCATGCTACAAAGGCAGGGTTTGATTACTGAGTCGGAAGCATCTATGACAGCAGAAGCACTTTTTCATATTATGGAAAATGTTGATTTCGCTTCGATGACTTACGATGGCAGTTTCGAAGATCTTTTTTTTGTGATTGAACGTGAACTTGCCAAAAGAATCGGCATCAGCGTTTCTGGAAAACTTCACACAGGACGCTCCAGAAATGACATGGAGCACACGATGTTTCGCATGGTCCTCAAAAAGAAGTTAATTGAAAATTTGGAACTGCATGAAAGTCTGGTTGAAAAATTGATTTATAAAGCCGGAAGTAATCTTGAAGAAATCATTCTGCTCTACACACACGGTCAGCCTGCTCAGCCATCGACTCTTGCACACTACCTTGGTGCTGTCATCGAGGTGATTTTGAGAGATATGGAACGAATCTATTCTGCTCTGCAGAATGTGGATCTGTGTCCGATGGGTGCTGCGGCGATTACAACTTCAGGCTTTAATGTTGATCGTGAATTGATGGCTGAGTTGTTGGGTTTTCATGATTGTGTGGAGAATTCCTATGGTGCCATTGCAGCTTGTGATTACATAACAGCAAGTTATTCGGCTATGAAACTGAGTTGTATCAATCTCGGTCGTTTTGTTCAGGATTTAGCATCATGGACTGGTTTTGAAATATCTCAATTGTATGTCCCAGATGGTTTTGTGCAGATTTCTTCAATCATGCCTCAAAAGCGTAATCCTGTTCCAGTGGAACACATGCGTTTGATGTTTTCTCTTGCTTCAGGCGGAGCAGAGCAGATCATTGAAACGATGCATAACACTCCTTTTGCGGATATGAATGATTCAGAAAGAGAGACTCAGTCTAATGGCCATCAAGTATTTGATCGGATGAAACGAGCTCTTATGCTACTCAGTGGATTCGTGGAAGCCATTGAGGTGGATCAATCGTCTGTAAATAAACGAATTGATGCCTCCCTTGCGACCATCACGGAACTGGCAGACAGTATTGTAAGAAATGAAAAAATCAGTTTCCGACAGGCTCATCAAATAGCACATAAAATAGCACAAACTTCGATTGAACAGCAAAAGTCCTTACAAGAATTCAGTTTTGAAGAATATTGTTGTTTTTTTAAATCAGAAATCGGAGACAACGCAAAAATGAAACCGGGAATCTTCAATCAGATTTCGGATCCCAGGCATTTTGTCGCTGTCAGAAATTTAAGAGGTGGACCTTCAAAAGAATCCATGCTCGAAAGTCTCCAGAAATATCGGGAAAAAGGGGAATCTTATATAGAAAAAATAGCAGCTGAAAAAACAAGAATGGAATTAGCTGTGAATCAACGTGAACAAAGTGCAAAAAATTTAATGATTTCATAATTCTGAATTATGTCAACCGTTAGTTTAATCCAACTCAATAAAAATTTTAAAGAAATATCTGCTGTTTCTGATTTTGATATGTTTATTGAAGATAAAGAGTTTGTCGTACTCGTAGGGCCATCCGGTTGTGGAAAATCCACAACACTCAGAATGATTGCAGGTTTGGAAGATATTACTTCTGGAACAGTTAAAATCGATGACAGAATTATTAATAATGTTCATCCCAAAGACCGAGATATTGCGATGGTGTTTCAGAATTATGCACTTTATCCTCACATGAACGTATTCAAAAACATTTCATTTGGCTTAAGAGCAAGAAAGTATCCTAAAAATGAAATTGAATTAAAAACCCGAAAAGCAGCAGAAATACTGGATTTGACGGAACTTCTTGAACGTTTACCTGGAGAACTTTCTGGAGGACAGAAGCAACGTGTTGCAATGGGAAGAGCCATTGTCAGGGAACCGAAACTGTTTCTGTTTGATGAACCACTCTCTAACCTGGATGCGAAATTGCGGCATAAAATGCGTGCCGAAATGAAAAAACTTCATCAAAAAGTTCAGACCACAACGATTTATGTGACCCATGACCAGATTGAAGCGATGACCCTTGCTGATCGTATTGTGATCATGAGAAGTGGGGTTATTGAACAAATTGGAACTCCCTATGAAGTTTATCATGAACCTGCGAACCATTTTGTAGCCGGGTTTATTGGAACACCCACCATGAATTTTATTGATTGTGAATTGGAGAAAACTCAACCTGGACTTCATTGTCAGTTATCAGGAGGATCCAGTTTTCAATTAGATCATTTTCAACTCAATGAGGAAATTGGACCGAGCAGAGAAATGTACATAGGTATCAGACCGGAAGATCTCATTCATGTCACATCAAAAAGGGAAAATTTAATTAGCATAGATGCTCAATTGGAAGTGGTTGAACCACTTGGAGCAGAAACCCTTCTTATCTGTAAAGGAGATTTTGGCGAAATTACCGGCAAATCAAATCAGGCAAGAGGGTTGCAATGGGGGGAGTCAATCGAATTTGAAATTAATCCGGATCGGATCCATTTTTTTGATAAAAAAACTAGAAAAAGACTTAGAAGAATCATTTAAAGATTTTAGAAGAATCATAAAAAAATACTTTAACTTGTTTATTAAGGGAATTGGGAATGGCGCGTGTTCATAAAATAGAATTGAATGAAGTTCCAAAAGATATCCAGAATATTTATAGAGAATATTCGACAAATTACGGGCCATTTATCAACCAGGTAAAAGTTTTTGCACAAAGGCCACCAGCTTTAAAACACATCATGGGGATGCTTTTGGAAATGGATAAAGAAGCTTTGATCCCCAAAAGATATCTTGAAATTGGTGTGATAGTCGTTTCGCGCTTAAATCAGTGTGATTATTGTGTCGACCATCATACTCCGCGATTGCTGGTTGAAGGATTTTCTCAAGAAACAGTGGATAGGATTCTGGAAGAAGATTGTCCGGGTTTGGACGAGCTCGATCAATTGGTCAGGGATTTGGCGATTCAAGTGACCCATACCCCAGCTAATATTCCTGAGAAGGTTTTTGATGGTTTGAGGAATCACTTTACGGATCCACAAATTGTAGAACTGGTGTTGCGTATTTCCCTTTGCGGATTTTTCAATCGATTCAATGATGCACTTCAGATAGAAAATGAACTGAAAGGGTGAAATTATTCTATTATAATCCTTTCCACCGTTTGCCTCTCAATCATCATCCAGTCATAGTCCACCCCAAGTCCTGGGGATGAAGACACTTCGACCATTCCATCACTATTAATACAATCCAATTCATCCGAATATTCATCGAGATAGATCGGCAATTGCCATGGGTTAGGGGCAACAGGATGGACAAGGTTGATTTCATAGTAGTTGCTTCGTGAGAGGGAGGCCATCAACTGTCGCATTGCGGGTCCGCAGGAATGGACTTCGACATCAAAACCCAGTGATTCTGCAGCCATGGCGGCTTTGTAGCTTCCGGTGATGCCTCCGTCATAGTCTGGGTCGACACGGCCGAAGTCACTGGCGCCGGAGACCAGAAGTTCGGTATGGATTTCAGGGTTTCTTACGTGCTCGCCGATCATAATTGGGGTCTTAACTTTCTCTCTCAGAGACTTGTGTCCGCGAATAGTCAATCCCCCGTCAGCATAGGGGTCCTCGTACCAGAGTAAACCTTGTTCATCACAGACACGTCCCACACGGACAGCATCGGTCAGGGTTTTGAGATGGCAAGCTGCGTCATACATGATGTCCATCCGATTTCCAATCCGTTCAGCGACAGCAAGGATCATTGCCGATTCACGTTGCGGATCCCCTTCTTTCCAACCGTGCATTTTGAAACCACGGTAGCCCAGTTCAAGGCATTGCTGGGCGAAATCGGCATAAGCTTCCGGACTGCTGAGCCCTTTGGACTGTTCGTCTCCAGGAATAGTGCTGGCGTAGGCAGGGAGCTTACCCCGGTGTCCTCCAAGCATTTGGCAGATCGATTGTCCACAGATCTTACCGCCCAGATCCCAGAGGGCAATGTCCAGAGCGCCGATACCCGCTTCTCCGACGTGTTTTGTTGCACGACGCATGGTCTGGTAATGACGTTCGCGTTCCAGGGCAGGTTTTTGGACCAGGAAATGTGCCAGCGCAACAGCTGCAGGCATAATCACGGTCGCACGCGAGCGGGGAGGTACGTATTCACCAACAGAACCGTTGTCCGTATAGATTCGAACGGCGAATCGTTTCTGTGGAGTTCCGGGACCTGGGTCATACCAGACCCCAAAGCCTGAAGGGTCGGCGCCAATGTTTGGGATGCTGACTTCAAACAAGTTGAATTCGATTTTGCTGATCAGTGGACTTTTCATTTAAAATTCCAGGTTATGTTATGTTTTGGTCATTATACCGGTCCAGGAATTTGATTCAAATCAAGCGCATGCAGTTTCGTCTTTTCATCTATGGGAGCCGATTTAAGCTATCCCCCAAAAGAGAAATATCATCCATTGTTTTCATAATCTTCCAATTCCACTGTTGCAATATCTAAAATGATGAACAGCATCCATCTGGACACGCTTGGAGGAATTTCAGGTGATATGTTTGCTGCGGCGTTTCTCGATCAGAAACCACAACTGATGATCGGAATCCGAGAGGCAGTGGGGAAGTTGAAATTGGGTGAGGGAATTTTGATTGAAACAAAGCCTCACAGTGATGGAATTCTCAATGGGACCCGTTTCGTGGTTCAGGATGCAACCTCTGAATCCCCGTTTCACACACCCTGGAAGGTGATACGTGACAGGATCCAATCAGCCGGACTGGAGCAAGGCATCTGCGAGAATGCCCTTGGAATTTTTTCCTTGCTGGCAGAAGCCGAAGCGGAAGTTCATGGAATCGAACGTGATGAAGTGATTTTTCATGAAGTCGGAGCAGTCGATTCGATGATTGATGTGCTTGCTGCTGCAGTGATCCTCGATGCCCATCCGAGTTTCGAATGGTTTTTGGGAAGCCTTCCTCTCGGACGTGGGGAAGTCCAAACTGCCCACGGCAAGCTTCCTCTTCCAGCGCCAGCGGTGGTGGAACTACTGAAAGGCTTCGATTTCCATGATGACGGAGAAACCGGAGAACGTGTCACCCCGACGGGAGCTGCCATCATCGGTTTTCTTGCAGAAACCAGGGGGCTCAGCCAAAAACCGGAGAAGGGCAAAAAAACCCTTCTGGCCACAGGACTTGGTTTTGGAAGCAGGAAACTGAAAACCAAAAGCAACCTGCTAAGGGTTTTGCTTTTTGGAACATCAGAAACAGTTCCAGAAGAGGACCAAGTTTCTGTCCTGCGTTTCGACGTGGATGACCAGACGCCTGAAGACCTTGCAGAGGCCTTGGAGCATCTGCGGAATTCCGATGGGGTTCTGGACGTGGTGCAGTGGCCGGTTTATGGGAAGAAAGGACGCATCGCTTTTTCGGTACAGATCCTGGTTCGAACCGAAGCATCCGAATCGGTGATCGAGAAAATTTTTGTGGAGACCACCACCCTGGGAGTCCGCTACCGGGAGGAGTCCCGGAAAATTCTGGAACGGTCGGAGGTGGAAGTGGAAGGTTCCCGAGTCAAATTGGCTCAGCGGCCTTCAGGAGTCACAGCCAAAATGGAAATGGATGATCTGAAGGAGGTTCAGGGGAATGAAAATCGTACAGAATTAAGGAATAAGATTGAAAAAATTGCATTAAAGGGGGGTGAAGAGAACCAGGGCCAATGAAGTTCAGATTGAAAAGGTTCTCCTCCCGGATCTTTATTTAAAAAAGATGCATTTAGATCGGCACCCAAACCGACCCCATTTCATTCGACTTCAAGACGGATTCGATGAAGCGCATTCCCAGAATTCCATCCTTGAGGTCTGGAAACATCACTTCTCCATCAGGTAATTTCCCTTGACGACGGGCAATGATGGTATCTGCAATCTCCGAGTAAAGATTGGAAAATCCCTCAAGATAGCCTTCGGGATGTCCAGGGGGGATGCGGGTCATTTTTGCAGCAGCATCAGAGAGCTGTGAACCACCTCTTGTGAGAAGCCTTGGAGGTTCTCCAAAAGGGGTGAATTTAAGGGAGTTTGGATGTTCCTGAGCCCATTCGATACTTGCTTTCTCACCATATATCCTAAGACGCAATGCGTTTTCATTTCCTGGAGCGACCTGACTGGCCCAAAGCATGCCTTTTGCTCCTTCTGAAAACCGAAGAAGGAGATGAACGTTATCGTCGAGAGGACGGCCCTCTACAAACGTACTCAAGTCTGCAAGGAGAGCCTCTGGAGTGAGCCCACTTACGAAGCATGCAAGATGAAATGCATGGGTGCCAATGTCTCCAAGACAACCTCCACCACCAGCTCGAGCCGGGTCGGTTCGCCACTCAGCCTGTTTCTGACCAGTATCTTCCAGTTTTTCTGTCAACCAATCCTGGGCATATTCGACCTGGATCACGCGGATTTTGCCCAGGTCCCCTTGGGAAACCAAGTGCCTCGCATGACGGATGAGGGGATAGCCACTATAATTATGGGTCAAAGCGAAAATCCGATCCTGACGCCGGGCAAGTTCCAGAAGTCCTTCGGTTTCTTGGAGCTTTGCAGCAAGAGGTTTGTCGCTGATGATATGGATCCCAGCCTCCAGGAATGCTCGGGCAACAGGAACATGAAGGTGGTTGGGAGTGACTATGACTACAGCTTCGATTCGATCATCACGCAGTGCTTCAGTAGAAGCCATGGTTTTGTAGTCGGGGTAGCTTCTTTCAGAGTTCAACCCGATAGCCTCTGCACTACGTCGGGCCCTCTCGGGGTCAGACGAGAGGCAGCCAGCGACCAGTTCAAATCGGTCGTCTAACCGGGCTGCAATACGGTGCACAGCGCCGATGAATGCGTCTTCTCCTCCTCCAACCATTCCATAACGGATACGATGGGAATTTTGTGATCCTGAACTTGTCATATTCCCTCCTTATGCCATGCCGAGCAATCTACGGTTGGCTGCTTCATCAGTTCCGGAATCAGCGAAATCATCAAAAGCTTTTTCGGTAACGCGGATGATATGATCCCTGATGAAAGGTGCACCCTCAGTAGCGCCTTGTTCGGGATGTTTGAGACAGCATTCCCATTCCAGAACTGCCCAGCCAGGGAAATCATATTGAGCCATTTTGGAGAAGATTGCAGAAAAATCCACTTGTCCATCACCCAAAGAACGGAATCGGCCGGCACGTTCGGTCCAGGACTGAAATCCCCCATAAACCCCATTCCTGCCGTCGGGATTAAACTCTGCGTCTTTAACGTGGAACACCTTGATCAGATCATGGTAGAGGTCGAGGTGGTGAAGGTAGTCTAAACATTGGAGGACATAATGACTGGGGTCAAAGAGCATCCTGCAACGTTCATGGTTTTCAACGCGGTCCAGAAACATTTCAAAGGTCGCACCATCATGGAGATCTTCTCCCGGGTGAATTTCGTAACAGACATCCACTCCAGCTTCGTCAAAGGCATTCAGGATTGGCTTCCAACGTCGGGCCAATTCATCAAATGCGGTCTCCACCAGTCCGGCAGGACGTTGAGGCCAAGGATAAAGGAAGGGCCAGGCCAGAGCTCCTGAAAAGGTGGCATGGGCCGTTAGGCCTAAATTTTTCGATGCTTTGGCTGCCTGCAGAAGTTGTTGAGTTGCCCATTCCTGTCTGGCTTTAGGATTGCCCCGGACTTCTTCAACTGCGAATCCATCGAATGCTTCGTCATAAACAGGGTGAACCGCAACCAACTGCCCCTGGAGGTGTGTGCTGAGCTCGGTGATTTCCATACCATGGGAATGCACCACCTCAGCGACTTCATCACAGTAGGTTTTAGATTCTGCAGCCTGTTTCAGGTCAATCAGGCGATTATCCCAACTGGGAATCTGAACTCCTTTGTAACCCAGTCCAGAAACCCAGCGGCAGATACTGTCAAGGCTGTTGAAGGGTGGATCATCTCCTGCAAATTGTGCAAGAAAGATTGCTGGGCCTTTGATGGTTTTCATAGGATCTCCATGCTTCAGGGTGATTTCATCTTTGATCAGCTAAAAAAGAGCATTTTTGCTGATTCATTCTAATTTAGATTTTTTTTGAAAAAAATCCATACAGTATTACCTGCAGGGTTTTTCTATAGAACGGATCTCAAATCAATTGCCCATTTGTGTCAAAGTGAAGGGCTTTGTCTAGGGTGTAATTCAGTTGGATAGAATCACCTTGCTGATAAGAATTTCCGGAATCGACTAGAGCTTGAAGTTCATGGCCTTCCACACTCAGACTGAGAATAATCTCAGCTCCAAGATTTTCCACCAGAGAAACAGAACCAGAGATCCAATTTTCTGAAAAAGCAGAGGATGAAATATTTGAGCTGTTGTTGTTTTCAGATTTTATGAGGAGATCTTCAGGTCGGATTCCGAGGATTTCTGTTCCTACTGGTAAAGAAGGATGCTTGAAAAGAGAAACCGGAACCAGATTGATGTGGGGTGAACCAAGTCTGGATGCTACATAGGTACTGCAAGGGCGATTGTATATTTCAGCTGGTGTTCCTACCTGTTCCAGGATTCCCTGATTTAAAACCCCAATGCTGTCAGCCATTGTCATTGCTTCTATCTGATCGTGGGTTACATAAAGGATGGTAGCCTCCATTTCCATTTGAATACGCTTCAATTCCAGTCTCAGGATCTCGCGAAGCTTTGCGTCCAAGGAAGACAAGGGTTCATCCATCAAGTAGATATTCGGTTTACGTATCAGAGCCCTTCCAATGGCAACACGCTGCATTTCCCCTCCAGAAAGCGAGGTCACTGAAGAGTTCAGTTTGTCTTCAATTTTAAGCAGTTTTGCCACATTTTCGACCATGGCTTGAATTTCTGTTTGAGGAATTCCTCTGAAAGGAGAACGAAGTGGAAAAGCCAAATTGTCAAAAACAGTATAATTCGGATAAAGCGAATATTGCTGGAAGACGAAAGCCGTGTCTCGAAAAGCAGGTTGCATTTCAGTAACGTCCTCACCATTGATCAGGACCTTTCCTTGATCTGGTTTTTCAAGTCCTGAAATGATCCTCAGAGTAGTTGTCTTTCCAGCACCAGTTGGGCCAAGTAAAACAAAAAACTCCCCATGCTTTATCTCTAGGTCAAGTCCGTTTACAGCATTCTCCGAACCAAAAGATTTGCTGATACCTTTGAGTTGAACCAATGCCATATCAGTTTGTAATTTGATCGCTCATAAGGGCTTTTTCTGATTGCCCGTTAAAAAGGATGGCGGCTTCTGGAGGGAAACTTACTTGCACGGGATCGTTAATGGAAACGGATTGATCTTTTGTAATTCTCACTTTCAATTGACCGGCTTTTGTATCAATGGTACAAATTTTCCGATTACCCAGATATTCAGTACCATACACTGTTCCACGAATTCCTTTCTCGGTGTTCAATTTCATGTTTTCTGGCCTGACACCAATAAAATTCTTTGGTGAAAGGCTGTTATCTCTTTGCCTTGGGATTTGGAGTTTCTGCCCGTCCACAAGGACTTCAGTATCTCCCTCATGTACTTCAGATTCGAATGGAATGAAATTCATTGAAGGAGCTCCGATGAAAGAACCCACAAATTTGGTTGCAGGTTTGGAATAAATTTCATTTGGAGTTCCAAATTGCAGAATTTTCCCTTCATTCATTACAGCAACTTTGTCTCCCATGGTCATTGCCTCTATTTGATCATGGGTCACATACACTGTGGTTGCATTAATCCTGTTGTGAAGTTTTTTTAATTCAATGCTCATCTGTTCTCGGAATTCAGCATCCAAAGTCCCCAAGGGCTCATCCATGAGAAAGGCCTTAGGCCGTCTTACAATTGCACGCCCAAGAGCTACCCTCTGTCGGTCTCCTCCAGCCAAACCAGATACTTTCGCTTTGATCAAATGCTCAATTTGAAGAAGTTTTGCAACTTCCATAACACGTTTTTTGATGTCAGGAGCATTCATTTTTTGCATCTTCAGCGGAAAGGCTAGATTTTTCCATACGTTCATGTGGGGATACAAAGCAAAGAGCTGGAATACGAAGGCAATGTCTCTTTTGGAAGCACGGGAAAAAGTAACGTCATCCCCATCAAGCAGGATTTGACCTGATGTAGGAATTTCAAGACCAGCAATCATTCTAAGGGTGGTTGTCTTTCCACATCCTGAAGGGCCCAGCAAAACAAAGAACTCTCCATTTTCAATCACTAAATCAGAACCCTTTACTGCTACAAAATCATCGAAGGATTTATAAAGATTTTTTAAAATGATATTCGCCATCTTCAGTCCTTTCCGTTTGGAAAATGGCTAAAAATCACAAATCCTAAAGTGCCTGCAAGTATAATGATAAAGGAATAGGTGTATAAAAATATGCTATAGGGCTGAAGGAGCATGAAGACCCCTAAAATGATCAACACGGATGCTATGTTTTCCCAGATTTCTCTCCGGAACCAATACTGCAAAGTCTTTTTAGAAGAATTTTTCATTTTCTTACTGCCCCAAAGGTAATTCCACGAAGCAAGTGTTTACGAAGCACCACAGTAAAAATCATGACCGGTACTAAAAACATCACGGTGCCTGCTGCTATAGCAGGCCAATCAAGCCCCCCTTCACCAATAATCGTAGGTATGAACGGAGGTGCTGTCTGTGCTTTGGAAAAGGTGAGGAGTACTGCAAAAGCGTATTCGTTCCAGGCAAAAATCATACAGAATATTGCGGTTGCAGCAATTCCTGTCATCGCCTGCGGGAGAACGATTTTGTAGAAAGCCTGAAATCGAGTGTATCCATCCACCATGGCTGCTTCTTCATATTCCAGGGGGATCTCATCCATAAACCCCTTAAGCAGCCAAACGGCCAAACTTAAATTGACCATGGTGTATAAAATTATCATTCCCAGATGGGTGTCGCTGAGTCCCAGTTTTCGGTACATCAAAAAAATGGGGACAGCAACAGCTATTGGAGGAAACATCCTTGTAGAAAGGATGAAGAACATCAGGTCGTCTTTAAGAGGAATTCGGAATCTTGAAAAGGCATAGGCCGCAAGGGAGCCCAGAAAGACGGAAAGGAAGGTAGAACCAAATCCAATTATCATTGAATTGAAGAACCTCCCAAGAAAACGTGATGGACCTGCAATCACCATCTGCCTGCTTCGCACCAGTTCTTCATACCATGATTGGGGAGGTGGTAGAGAATCGAGGTATTCCTGAGGTTGTCGGGTTCTTTGAGTAAATAGATTCACCCATCCCTCCAGAGAGGGATCAAAAAAAACCAAAGGGGGGTAGCTAACCGCATCATCAGCGCTTTTAAAGGAAGTCATCACCATCCAGGCAATGGGAATCAGGGAAATGATGCAATAGATAATGATGATTGTTGCAGCGCTTTTCCTGCTGAACGACGATGGTTCCAAGGGTGAGCGTTGTGTGCTCGGTTGCACACTCATTTTTCTTTAACCTTATTCATCACTTTTACCCAGATGTTTCCTAAACCAAAGATGGTGACAAACATGATGACGGCAAATGCTGAACTATAACCCGTCCTCCATTTTTCAAAGGCTTCTCGTTTCAAATTGATGGAGGCTAGCTCAGTTGTAGAACCTGGTCCACCTCCAGTCAGTTCCACCACAAGATCGAACATTTTAAAATTTTCAATCCCCCTGAACAAAAGAGCGAGCAACAGGAATGGAAGAACTGAAGGAAGAGTGATGTGTAGGAATTGTTGAAAACGACTGGCTCTATCCACTTCAGCCGCCTCATAAAGGTAATCGGGTATGGACTTTAATCCTGCTAAACAGATGAGCATCGTAAAGGGTGTCCACATCCAGGTATCCACAATGATGATGCTCCAGGGAGCGAGTTGAACATCTCCAATCATGGTGAATTCTCCAAAATTGAAGAAATAGTTGATGATGTAATTAAATATTCCTGACTGAGGCTGATAAATGTAAGTCCAGAAAACTGCCACCACTGCTGGTGAGAGCATCATGGGCAATACGATTATTGTGGTGAGAATATCATTCCCCTTGAAGTTCCTTTTGAGTAGAAGAGCCAGTCCAAGACCAATTAAGGCTTGAAGAAGAAGAGTCCAAAACATGAAATGTGCTGTGGCCTGCATCGTTTCCCAAATGTCCTCTTTATTGAGAATCTTGATATAATTCTTCAAACCAACAAATTTGATCTCCCTACCGGGTTTGTTGGCATAGAAATTTGTGAAAGACATCCTGATCGCATATATCAAAGGATATATGTTGACGGCCAACAAAAGAATGATGGTTGGAGTCACGAAGATCCAAGTAACTGCTCGGTCTGAGAGTCCGTAGGCTTTACGGAATATCTGTTTCACAGAATTTCAGAAGTTTTTGTGAATTTGAAAGAGATCGGGATGAGGTTCCTCAACGATGAAATCATTGAGGAACCCTAGTAAAAAATGTTTCCTTTTTACGCAATTTTATTGAGTAAAAAAGTATTTTTAGAGTTTACCATCTGCTTCAAAGGTTTCTGTCCAATCCTCGATCAGTTTATCCATGGCTTGTTTGGCAGTTCCTTTGTCACCCACAACAAAATCATGAACCCGTTTTTGCATTGCCAGCATTAACTCAACAAATGTAGGTTCCTGCCAAAAGTCTTTGACTTTACCCATAGAATCCAGAAATCCTTGGGCATAAACTTGTGAGGTTACAAATCCTGGATCGTTCAACACCGATTTGTGACAGGAATATCCTCCTAAAGACCACCATTTGGCCTGAACATCGGGTTTGGAAAACCATTTGATGTATTGAAGGGCAAGGTCTTGTTTTTCAGAATATTTAACGACTGACATGCCTTGTCCACCCAAAGTGGCACCCTTGGCTTTTTGATCAGGATTCGCGAAAAAACCTGACTTTCCTCCACCTACATCTGGGTCTTTATTCACTCCGGGCCAAAAGGCATACCAATTCATCTGCATTGCTACTTGACCTGATTTGTAGGCATCTAAATTGGCTTCCATATATGCATCTGAATGGCCGGGAGGAGTACATTCCTGATAGATTTTTTTATAGAATTCCAATGCTTCAACTGCTCTATCACTATTTACATAACCTTCCATGTCGTATGGTTTATTGGGATTTTCGTACTGGAAACCCCATGCATACATTGCTGCGGTTACGCCCATGGTGATGCCTTCCGAACCACGTTCAGTGTTGATTGCAACTCCATAACGTTTTTTACCGTCTACGACCCTACCCTGAAAAAAACTACATACATTGTAGAGTTGATCCCATGTCGTAGGAATCGAGAGTGGATAGCCGTGTTTGTCCTGGAAAGCTTTTTGAAGTTCTGGTTTAGCAAACCAATCTTTTCTGTATGCCCAAGCAAGAGCGTCGCCCATCGCTGGTAGGGCATAGTAATTTGGAGATCCCTTTGGCCAGGTTGAATAGGCATAAACGGTTGGGTCAAAGAAATCATCCATGGTGATGCCTTCTTTATCGAAAAAATCGTTTAGCTTCACATAATGACCATAAACAGCTCCTGCCCCGATCCATTGGCTGTCGCCAATCAAAACGTCAAAGGTTTTACCTCCAGAGTTTAATTCATTCAACATCCTGTCAGCAAAATTTGGCCATGGAACAAACTCATAGCGCATTTCAATCCCAGTTTCCTTGGTGAAATCTTTAGATAATTCCACTAGAGCATTAGCAGGGTCCCACGCGGCCCAACCTAACGTGATGTAACGATCAGCAGCACTTATACTGGAAATTGAGATTACAGTAAAAATTACTGCTGAGATAAGGGTTTTGATTATTTTCATTTATACCTCATCAAAATGGATTAAAATATGAATCCCCCAATTGTTATTGGTTTCCCGAAACCATTTCGAGCTTTCACGGTGATCCGACCGCATAGGCTAAAGAAGGTTTGAAGGCGCCAATTCCAAACCTGAGGAAATATGTCCTCAACACTTCCATCTCAGAGCAGCTGTATGAACAGGAGCATCCCACAATCGAATCATTTCTGAATCCATACTTGTAACGGTTATGGAGCAACCGCACATATCCAGAGAAGTTACGTAATTCCCTACCAATGATCGGGCTATTTGATAACCATTTTGCTGAATCAAATTGAATGCAGAATGGTACATGAGATAAAGTTCCATGCTAGGCGTAGCTCCAAAACCATTGATAAACAGAAAGAGGGGATTATTTTTTTGAGGTTTTAGGTCCTCAAGCACTGAAGTTGTCATCTCTTTGGCAATGTTGTCTGCATTATCAATAGTGACCCTTTTTCGACCGGGTTCACCGTGGATTCCAACTCCCATTTCCATTTCATCTTTTCCAATCTCAAAAGTCGGTTTTCCTACTGCGGGAACGGTACAGCTTGTGAGAGCAACGCCCATAGAGCGAGTTTGTTCGTTGACTTGCTTCCCAAGTGCTAAACACGACGCCAGATCCTGGCCTGCTTCAGATGCAGCACCCACAATTTTCTCTACCACTAGAGTTCCGGCAACCCCTCTTCTTCCAGTCGTGAATGAACTATCTTCAACAGCCACGTCATCATTTGTAAGCACTGTTTCGTTGGGCATTTCGATCATTTCTGCAGCCATTTCGAAATTCATCACGTCACCTGAATAATTTTTAACAATGAACAACACTCCTGCGCCACCATCGACTTTTTGAGCTGCTGCTTCCATCT
>NYUB01000051.1 GCA_002683785.1 Deltaproteobacteria bacterium | reverse complement strand
AGACATTCGAATCCTATTTCCTGGAGTGTCTCTTTAATAAGCCGTCTTGCGGTTGGAAAATCATCAACAATCAGTGCTTTTTTACCATCATAAGTTGCCATAGTAATTATTTATAATTTGAATGTTATTTCAAGGAAGATTCATAAGGAACAGATAATTCCCATGAATGTGTAAATGATTCGGGCATTACTCCAAGTGCGTCTGCAACACGGTTGATATAATTAAAATAACCTATAATTTGAACTGCATCATGTATCGCAAGGTCGCTGAAACCATGTTTTTTTAATGGAATGAGATCGCTTGGATTCATTTTATGTGGTGTGCTGGTAATTTTTTCAGCAAATCCGCAAAGTGCACGATGTTTTTCAGATAATTCGGCATTAACCCAATTATTTGCAATATGGTGCACCAATTGATCATATTCCTCTTCTTTGTAATGCTTAAAATCATTTTCAACCTCTGCACGAAGGTCGTGGGCATGAGCCCTGATTCAATAAACACATCCATTTTTTGAAGACACCACCACAGCAAGCATTTCTCGTTCCGACCGGTTTAGTGGAGAAGGTGAAAACATAAGTCGTTGATACATTTCCATGGATGACTTCATTGTTTCAGGATGAATGCTCATAATTTTAACTATATTCCATATCCGTCCAGCTCGTTGAATGGCGTCATTATATAATTTTCTTAAAAAACCTTTTGCTTCGCTTATCTCAATTTCTTTTATATAACTCATTTTAATTCACATAATAAGTTTATCATAAACATCGATTAATAAAATTGTATTTAAAGATCCAGTCTATTTAAAATATTGAATATATTTACGTAATATTATTATATTATTTTATTTTACTGAAATCAGCACCCGTTGGATTTTGGAATAATCTTAAGTCAAATTCGGACACGACAGCAAGGATATGATCAAAAAGATCAGCCTGGATTGATTCATAACGCCCCCAGTCGGTATCTTTACAAAAAACATAAATTTCAAGGGGGATGCCTTTTTCGCTTGGCGGCAGTTGTCTGACTAAAAAAGTCATGCTCTTACTAATCATGGGATGAATTTTAAGATAATTTTCAACATAAACTCGAAAGACTCCAATATTGGTCATTTTTCTGCCACTCACCAAATCCATCTCATCAATTTGGTTGTCTTTATTATAGTCCTCTATTTGTTTTTTCCTCTCTTTTATGAATTGTTGCAACAATTGCATTTTCGAAAAACGATCTAACAATTTCTTATCACAAAACCTTATTGTGTTTTGATCCAACAATAATGCTCTTTTGATCCGTCTACCACCTGATTGAGTCATACTACGCCAGTTTTTGAAAGATTCACTAATCAAAGCATATGTGGGTATCGTAGTAATTGTTTTATCCCAATTTTGAACTTTAACCGTGGTTAAAGTGATGTCGGTCACATCTCCATCTGCACCATATTGAGGGACTTCGATCCAATCTCCAGGAGCTACCATCCGATTTGCAATCAACTGAATCCCAGCGACTAAACCAAGTAGTACATCTTTAAATATCAAAAGTAGTATTGCCGTTATGGCTCCCAAACCACTCAGAAAATATAATGGGGATTTATCAAGTAGGAGAGAAAGGACCAGTATTCCTGATATAAAAAATAATCCAATTTTAAGTACTTGTATGAAAGGTCTGATGGAAATATCTCTTGAATACTGGAAAGAAAGATAAATACCTTGTAAAGCATTAAAAAACGCATTGATGATCAAGGAAATATTGATGATGAGTAAGATGGAAACCAAAGCTTCTGCAAGATGCCAAAGCGGGGATTTTTTTAAAATTTCGGGAAGTATTATGTAAACGACCAAGATTGGAAGAAAATCCGCCAATCGGTGAAATACTTTGTGTTCAAAAAGAATGTTGTCAATCTGGTATTTCGTGAATTCTGAGAACCTTTTGATTTGCCTCAGTGCAATTCCTTTTGCCAAGCGGTGGATGATTCCAGCAAAAATCAGCAATAACATGACCAGGAACAACCTGACAAAGGGGGACAACCAATCCTTAGGTACAGGTAAACCTTCTAACATGCCAGCAAACTGATTGATTAATTCCATTGATTCTCTTTCAATGATTCAGGATAAAGTTCCTTGATTTTGGGATTTTTTTGTGAGCCTTCCTCAGGATGCATTTGGCTGACTTTTTGAAATTGGGAAGCTAGCATCTCTGAATTCCACTCAACCCCTACTTCTCCATAACGATGACGTTCCATTAGTAACAAGGATTCCTTAAGTTTTATTTCCTTCTCCCCAATGTCAACCAGTCTCCGGGGTGGATCTTCAGGCCACCTCATTTCAGCCCATTCCAATATGGATTTACGAATAAGGGCAGGGTCTTTCTTAATGATTGAATTTTCAACTTTTAAGACACATTGTCTTAAGTTTTTAGTTCCAGCCCGCTCATGTTCTTCTTTCTTCAGCGCTGATGACTCTTTTGCAAATAGTGCTCTAGCAAACCATAATCCCATGGTCAGCAACCAGAGTCCCAAAAATACGAAAGTCCCATATTTCCAAAAAAGATCCTTAAAGCCAGGCTCATCAATATTTATTACAGACAATGGCATTTCAGAAACCTCATCAATTTGCACCAACTTTGCTGGGTTATCACTATCCCAGAGCGGAAGAACCGTGACCTGACGTTCCGGAATCTTCGAAATTTGAATCGTTTTATTGTTCACGTCCCACCACTGAATTCGAACTCCTGGTATCATAAAGTTTCCAGCTTTAGACGGGATCAAAGCCTGATTCGTTTTTCCCAGTGCATTCAGCCCTGTAGCAGTCTCCTTTGTTTCAAGCACAGGAGATTCCGAGTATATTTTCATATCATCCAGATCAGGATTCAACCATTCTGGAAGTTGTTCCGCTTCGACTCCCTTTGCATGAACGATGATGGTCCTTGTTACTGGCTCTCCAACCCGAAACTGTGGTGGATTAGGTTCCCATTTTTCTTGCAACTCCAGTCCAGAAGTAGGCAGCCACCATTCTTGGTAATCTTCTGGAATGGGCTTCACCGTAATGGTCCTCTCCGGACTCTTTCTGAAAATACGACTGCCTGTACTATTCTGAAATAAACTTCGACTCTGGCCTCTTCGACTGGTGACGACTCCCTGATACTGTATTGAAGGTAGGGTCAAAATCCCTGGGTTTTCGGCAAAAAGAGAAAAACGTATTTCTGTAACGACCTGTTGTTGCCCTTTAACGATATTCCTGTATGAATTCTGGTATACCTTTCTTACCCTTGTATTTTTTATATCAAGGGGAGTGATCGACTCATTTTCAAGCTGAACCCCTTTTCGAATGATCTTTAACGTTAAAAGGACCTGTTGTTGGGGATAGACCTCTTCGAGATCTAAATCAGCTTCAAAAACAAGAAATTCCTGAGGACTATTTTTTTGATTCACCGCAAGGACATCCAGCATGATAGATTCTGTGAAGCCTTTTCCAGCATGCAATTCTGGTATTTTTATTTTCCCTGAACGCATTGACACAAGTTCATATGTCCAAATAACTTTTCTGCTTAATTTCGTTCCAACAATGGAGGTTTGATTCTGGACACTTCGATTCAAAACTTTTAAGTCCTTTAAAACTGTAAGATCCGGTTCACGTGGATCCTTCTCATTTTCCACTTCAATAATAAATCTGAATGATTCTCCCATTGAGACTGGATTTTTTCCTACCCACGCTTTTGGGCTTGCCTGTAAAAAATTATAGGACAGCAACAGGATGATTGAGATCAATAGAAAACGGCTTACCATGATTCTATTTCCGTATTCAGATTTTTTAAATTTCTCTGATATGCACGAAACATTTTGTTTCTCAATAATCTTGCAGGATCATCAGGGACTTTTTTCAACCACTGTCTTAATTCCTGTTGCTGACTATTTTCTTCGGTCATTTTAGGGGATGAACGCGGTTTGATGTATGATGATTTTTCGGTTTTTTCATTCAATCCCTCTTTTTTTTCTTCAGCTAAAGAGGTTTGATTTAGATTTTCTTCTTCATCCTTTTTTTCCTGAAGTGATTCAGAATCTTTCAAACTTGATGATTCTTCAGTTTCAGAATTTCTTTCCATTTCAGAATCATTCAAGTCTTGTTGATTAAGATTTTGTTGAGATTCGTTTAATCCCTGATTCTTTTTACTTGGATCAGATTCTGAAGATGGTTTGTTCGACTCGTCTTGATTGTTTTTTTCCTGATTTTCTCCTGAAGACTTCTGATTGGAAGAAGACTGATTTTGTTTTTCTTGATCTTCCAGTAGTTTTTTAATCAACTCCCGATTGAATCTTGCATCTGAATGATCAGGCTCCCCCTGAAGGACTTTATCATAGTAATCAATGGCCTTTTTGTAGTTCCCTAATTTTGCTAGGGAATTGCCCTGATTAAACAACGATCGGGAACTGTCATCACCTTTCCAGGCTTCCAAAGCTTTTTCATGCTCGCCTGAACGATAGAAGGAAAGTCCTTTCCATTCCTGGTTTTCAAAAACAGTGGACGCCTGCATATGCTGCCCTTGGGAAAAAAGGTCTTCGGCTTGTTGATTTTTATTCTTCCATAAGTCCTTCCATTCGAATCCAAGTACCACCTCAGGCATCAAACTCATGTAAAACTGGAGACATATCACGAGCACACTAAACAGTATTCCTTTTCTGAAGACCATTGCTGCCATTGGTAGAAGTATCAGCAGCAACCACGGGCCTTCTTCACGCCAGACATCTCCCTTTTTATCAGTCCCATCTTCAATATATTCACTTTCCAATGGAGACTGATTTAGAAGCATTTCAAGGTCCTGATCATCACTTGAAAGGATTTGATAAATCCCCCCTTTTTCCAATGCAAGCATTTGTAGAGTAGATGAACTCAGACGAGACATAACAATGCCACCGTTGGAATTTTTCATAAATCCATTGTTTTTCCCAGGTATCGGGGCCCCTTTTACAGTCCCAACTCCAATCACAGAAAGACGATGAAACCCTAGAATTTGTGTCACCGGTTGGATCATGTTCGCTGAGATTCCATCTGTGATCCATATCACTTCTCCAGGTTTGGCAGAATGATCATCCAACAGGCTCACCGCAAGTTTCATGGCACGATCCGGTCTTGAACCTCGATGAGGCATAATGTTTGGTTCCAGTCCCGGAAGCAGGGTAATAATGGTTTGTGTATCGGAAGTCAGTGGACTGATGACATGAGCATCACCGGCATAGGCCACCAAAGCAGTTTCACCTTCTTGAATGAGGTTCAACAAATCCCTCAGTTTAAACTTTGCACGCTCGATTCGATTCGGGCGAAGATCTTCCGCCAGCATGGAATGCGACACATCTAGTACAAGCACTCGTGCTAAATTTTTCTTTAGAACGGGGACCAATCTTTGTTCTAAGACAGGTCCTGCCAGCGCCAATAGAATCAGTACAAGAATCGAATTGAGAAGCCAAGGAGTTCCGTTTTTCCGAATTCCACGGCCTCCTACCAAGAGCAGTTCAAGCAGATGAGACTCCACAACGCTGCTCCATTCGGTTTTTCTTCTCAAACTATGATGGAGTTTGAAAACCAGCCAACATCCAGGAATGATCAAAAACAACCAGCCGGGACGTAGAAAATGGAATGCATCGAGATTCGGCATTTCAGGCTACCACCTTTTTATATTGAAAACGGATCATACTCAAAAATGCTTTTCTGATTCCAAATCTGCGTATCATGACACCAAATCCCCATACACACCCAAGAAACAAGGAAAGGCCCAATGTCCAGGGGAACAGCGCTCTTAACGGACGATACGATTCTCGATCCTGTTCAACTGGTTCCAACTTGTCAATCAAACGATATACTTTTTCTAATTCTTCTGTACTCCTTGCTCTAAAATACTGACCACCTGTAATTTTTGAGAGATCGATGAGCATTTTTTCATCCAGTTCTGATGATGGATTGACCTTTCGTTTTCCAAATAAAGAACGGATCCACATTTCATCTGCGCCCACTCCGATCGTATGGATTTTCAGTCCAGCTTTGGCTGCCAAATCACCCGCTTTGCGTGGAGCAATGTTGCCGGCTGTATTCCTGCCATCTGTAAGTAGGACAAGCACCTTTTCATTATCGGAGAGTTCTAACATCCTTTTGACCGCAAGACCTATAGCATCTCCGATTGCAGTCTTTTCACCTGCTAAACCCAATTCCGCCTCAACCAGCATCTGACTCAACGTTTTTCTATCAAATGTCAAAGGTGTCTGCAGATAGGCCTGATTACCGAAGAGGATCAATCCCAAACGGTCCCCTTGCCTTCTTTGAATAAATGGTTGTAGTACAGATTTCACCACTTGCAGACGGGTCACAGGTTGCCCGCCTAATTCCAGGTCTCTTTCCTCCATACTCCCTGACAAATCAACAGCAAGCATCACACTTCTTCCACTGATTGGAAGCTCGATTGGCTCTCCAACCCATTGCGGCCTGGATGCAGAGGTGACTAGAAGCATCCACATAATCCATGCCAATAGAATCGTTGAATTCCAATTCCACCGTTGTTCAGCAATGATTCCATCTGTAGATGGCAAGCGCTCCATAAAAGGTATTCGCAGTGCAGAGCTTTGGTTCTCAAGAGGAGGCATGAACCTCACCAACAAAGGTAAAGGCAACGACCAAAACACCCATGGCCACTCGAACTGTAAAGCGTCAAAATCCAAAATTATGTTTTTTTAGAAGAAGCACGAATTGGATACCTGGGGTGGAAATTCTTTGAACCAGTCATTGATACGTGTTTGTATGTTTTTCTCACGATTAGGAAGAGTTTTAATCCATTTCCTCATATCATCCATCAATAACAGTGGATCTTCTTCAGTATTTTTTTTGTAGGGATTGACGACCAGCATCTCCAGAGCTTTTGAACTGGATCCTGCCAGATGGTTCAAAAAACCGATCCATATGTCTCCCTTGAGGCCTCCTACACGAGGGTCACTGGAAAGCGTCAATACCATCCTGCGAATGAGAATCGACAAGTCACGATAAGCTTCTACTGCGTTACCACTCCCTAAAAAACGGTATTCTATTTTCTCCAGTTCGAGCTTAAATTGCTTCACTACAATTCTTTTGTTCCGAGACTCGATCAAGTACCAAATGAACAACCCCATTAAACCTAGGACTAATAGCATTAAAAACCACCAACCTGGAGCAAGTGGCCACCATGAAACTGCAGGGGGTATATGCACATCCCTAAGTGTTGAAAGGGGATCTTGATTCAACTTAATTTTTTCCTGATAGATTTTTTTATGTTCAATGCGTAGCCCAATCCGCAAGGTTATCCGCTGTAGAAAGTCTCTCAAAGGAGACCTTGAGATTCCTCAAAAACAACTCCAATCCCTGCATGTACTCTTGTGATTGTTTTTGATAGTTTTCACGTTGTTTAGAAGTTCCCCCTTCCAACCATGCCTCATGATCACCATCTCTGACTCTAAAACGACCGGCATGTGGAAGGTTCAATTCAAGAGGATCATGGATCAAAGTGAAATGAACCTCGTTGTGAAGACATAATCGGTTTAAATGCATCCTGGATTTTTCATCCAAACCTGAACCGTCGCTAATGACCCTGATCATACTTCCAGGGGATACCGACTTCACCAATCTGGCAAGACCTTCATGGAAGATGCTTTCTTGTTGGAAGCACCATTTTCCCTCCATAAGGGGGTTCAATTGTTGATTGTGATAATCTGCCAATTGATACAATTGCTGTAAAAAATGTTTTCGCGTACCTTTAGGTTTGAATACCAGAATTCCATTGTCTCCTAGGCACATCGAACCGACACGGTCACCCTGGAAAAGGGCTTCCCAGCCTAAAATTGCCGCTCCATGCATAGCCTGTACTGATTTCAACCGCTGACGTGTTCCGAAATACATGGACCTACTGCAGTCTACCAATAACATCAGTGGACGTTCACGCTCCTCACGAAAGAGTTTCGTGTGAGGTCGCTCAGTCCGGGCTGTAACTCTCCAGTCGATGTGACGTACATCGTCACCTGGTTCATAAGTTCTTGTTTCCGCATATTCCAATCCACGGCCTTTATGAGAAGAATGGTATTGTCCCCCAAGACGATTTATAGTCTGAATCTTTTTCTTCTTTATATTTCGTTGTGCCAATAAAGAAAGTCGTGAGAGTTCTTCTATATCGACAAAAATTCCAGGATGCTGCACTTGTGAAACATGATGTTTGGAAGATTTATCTGAAACAGATTGGTGGGGAAACCCTTTCATGATGTGTAATGTAAATGAAGCAATTCAAATTAAATATCAGGGAACCGGAACCAGTTCCAGAATGCGTTGAAGTACCTCATCGGTATTCAAACCTTTCGATTCTGCTCCATAAGTCAGTAAAATCCTGTGTCGTAACACATCCGGTGCGATTTGCTGAAGATCTTCAGGAGTGACAAAATCACGATCCTGAAGCCAAGCGTGAGCCTTTGAACATCGATCCAGAGCCAAACTAGCCCTGGGGCTTCCACCCCATTCAATCCACTCTGAAAGTTCCTGATTATAACGTTCTGGGTATCGAGTTGCCTGGACGAGTTCTACAAGGTAACGTTCAACTTCAGGGGACATGTACAGATCCAGCACTTCACTGCGGCCCTGCATTACCTGCTGCTGGTTGATCAGATATATTTGTCTATCCTGGTCACTTGAGGAAGCAGAGTTGGGATTATTTTCTTGATGATGTCCCTGAAGCAGTTTTTTGTTTTCTTCACGTACCAATTGGACGATTTTCAGTTCATCCTCGACAGCAGGATAATCGATGTTAACCTGCATTAAAAACCGGTCCAATTGAGCTTCTGGAAGAGGATATGTACCTTCCTGTTCAATTGGATTCTGGGTCGCCATCACCAAAAATAGTTCAGGAAGTTGATAGGTCTCCCGACCTACCGTTACCTGCCGTTCTCCCATGGCCTCCAACAAGGCCGATTGGACCTTTGCCGGTGCCCTGTTGATTTCATCCGCAAGCACCAGATTGTGAAAAACCGGCCCCCTCTGAAAAACAAAAGTCGCTTCCTGAGGGCGGTATATTTCAGTTCCTGTTACATCAGAAGGGAGCAAATCCGGAGTGAACTGGATTCTATGGAAATTTCCTTCTATGGCTTCTCCAAGCATTTTCACTGCCCTTGTTTTTGCCAACCCAGGTGCCCCCTCTACCAGCATATGTCCATCTGCAAGCAGGGCTAAAAGCAAACGGTCTACCAACAATTGTTGTCCCAATATGTTCTGTTTCAGTTGCTCTTTGAGCTCCAAAAATGTACCTAAAACAGATGTGCTTTCTGTTGTCATAAAATATTTGTGTGACAGGGATTACCATATGATCCGGATTTTAGAGGAGCCTCTAAAATCGAAATTCATTCAAACAAAAATTGCAAAAATTGGAAGCCAAAACCACCCGCCCTGGCCTTTGCAAAATTCCAGCGGATGCCCAGGCTGGTACTGTAACCAACATTTCGGTGCATGATTCTTTTTGTGTCATCTAGAACATAATACGTAGGAAAAGCCTGAATCCGAAAATCTTTTGCTGTGTCTCGTGTTCCCATCAAAACAGGAACCTCTAGATCTTGTTTACTGATGAAATGTTCAACCTCAGCAATGCTTTTCCAATCCAAGGCCACCGCGTAGACATGAACCTGTTTCTGATCCGTCTCAGAAGGCAGGTCGTTTAAATTGGAAATGCTTATTTTACAAACAGAACACCATGGAGCAAAGAAATAGAGAAAAACCGTACCTTCAGAACGATGAAGTCCATAGGATCTCCCATCAATCCCATTCAGTTCAAAATCTGGTGCACGATCGTCACTTCCTGTGGGCAAAAGATTTCGGGAATGCCAGATCCCAACACCCCAGATGACCAGGATCACCACACTCATGTTAAGCAGCAGTGATTTTAAGAATCGGTTTCGACCGGAAATCCTGGTAGACCAGAGTTTCATCGAAATTTTTCTAGANTAGCTNTTAAATATTTTTAAGGGTTTTAACTCCTTGATCTTACAATCGGAGGAGTTACAAAGTCACAAACGATTATTGGGTGGGTATGTAACTCAAGTTTGCAATCACTACTCTCTTTTTTGAAGTTCTGCTTCTGCGACCTGAATCCATTCTTTAAGATAACTCATGTCACCTGGATCACGTGAATTCTGGCTTAATTCGAACATTTCCAGGGATTCGTTAAGCAGTGTTTTTAAACGACTGGTTTCCATTTTCTGGAGGGATTTCAGGATTACTTTACTCATGGAATTTCCGTGAAATTACGATTTTTCACTGAACATTGCCTTGAACAACAGGATTTCTTCAAGCTATTTCCATGGGATTCGGACAAAACCTCAATCCTTGATCCANACGGTTAAGAATTTTCATCTGTTCATCATTCAACAAAAAATCAAACACGTCTGCATTCTCTTCTATCCTTTTTGGACGTGCAGATTTTGGTATGACTGTTTGTCCCCATTCTAAAGCCCAACGGATCATAACCTGTGCCGGAGTTTTACTTGTTCCTTCAGCAATTCTGATTAAATCAGGATCATCAAATCGTTTTCCTCTTGCAAGAGGACAATATCCAGTCAGATGTATTTTTTCCTGTCTGCAAAAAGAAACAATCGGTTGCTGGCGAAGAAAGGGACTCATTTCAATTTGATTCACTACCGGTTTTTCATCACCAAATTCAAGAATTTCACGTAAATGATGAGGAGCGAAATTACTGACCCCGATTGATCTGCATAGTCCTTCCTCTTTAATTNGCTCAAGTGCNTTCCAGGTTTCAACACGTTTTTCTGATGCAGGCCAGTGGATGAGGTAGAGATCCAGATAATCCAAGTTCATCTTCTTGAGACTGATCTCGAATGCTTTAAGCGCTGCATCATAACCATGGTCAGTCTCCCAGAGTTTTGATGTCAAAAACACTTCTTCACGGTTTATTTTCGAATCTTTCAGGGCTTCTCCAACATCTTTCTCATTACCGTACATCTGCGCTGTATCGATATGACGGTANCCAATGTTCAACGCATGAAGAACCGCATCATAGGTTTCCTGGCCNGGTTTTGCCGCCCAAACTCCCAATCCAAATAGTGGCATTTGTGAGCCGTCGCTGAGCTTAATTCGACTATCCAGATTCAATGCTTGATTCATATTCATCTTTGGATCAAAGGTTTATAGGCTGGATTCTTTTGAGGACTCAATCGGCTTATTTTGGATCAGCGATTCAGACCTTGATTCAGTGGGACTTCAAACGTAAAGTGTAGTTTATCTTAATGGAGCAATGGATGGAGAACAGTGGAAGTGGAAGTGAAACCGAAGTAGAGAATCCTCAGGAGCAATGGACTGAGGAAGACCTTCAACGTGACATTGAGCGTCGAAAGTTGCTGATTATTTTATGTGTTGTAGCCTGGAACATGTCCTTTTTTGTCTTTGCACTACTACCCCTTGCCAGCATCTATAAACTTGCTAATCCCTACTGGATGGCACTCGCCAATGCTTTGATATCTCTTTCAGCAGGTATCATGTTATGGAAGAAGCAACGTTTTGAAGCTCTTCAAAATTCGGAAAATCAAGAAAATTCAAAAGAAGAACCGGCCTGATCTTGTCAATGAATCAAGTATCAGAGCCTTTGAAGAGGTAAGCAGCATAGGCCAGGNAAAATGGAACGGCAAAGACCANCCCGAATATAATCAAAATGAGATACCAGGAGATNTCTGTCATGGATTACCCTTGGTTTAAGAATTAATACAGAAAATTCTAAGTCAGATTAATGAAATAAGTGAAATCATGCCTCACTGGTCAAAAAATACAAGAATTTTTCTTCCAACCAGCCTGATCCTTGTCCTGATTGTATTCTTGTTTCTCATTGAAACAAAAAAGGCATTTTCAAACGAAAACCGGTTAATGGCTGTCATGGGACCTTTGATCATGAACGGAACNCTGGATGAAGCTTCGCAGCAAATTTTATTTGACAGTCTTCGAGAAAACCTACTCAAACGTTTCATGCTGGTTTCACATGTGGTTGTCGATTCAATCCGGGAACGTGGTTTTCAAAGCATTGATATCGAAAATTGCAGAAGNAGCAAATGCGTCAATACCATTCTTGACTTCCTTGATGAATTAGAAAAGCGTTATCAAACGAGGCATTTTTTCCAATTCANTATCCGTCAAACAGGCTCCGAAACTCACTTCAGCCTCAAGTATTCTGACCTGCGTTTTCCTGAAATCATACGACACCTGAAAACTGCATCCTGTAAAACATGCAGTATCATAGAGATGAGACAAGCCTTGGATCAAACGACAATGGCCATGCTAAACCTGTTTCCACCTACAACACAAGAAGCACCTAAATTTGTTGATCAGGATGCAGAACAACTGGAAACCGAGGCTATAATCGAAACAGACCAAAAACAACAGGATCCACTTACCTCTCCTGCTCCAACTGCAGAAAGTCCGTCTTTCCCGACTCCTGCAATAACCGAAAAAACCAAACAATCTGAAACTCCTAAATTACAACAAACTCCTGACGTTCAAGTAAAAAAAGCGGAACTGCTTGAAAAGCCTGAAAAGAAAACACAACCTGAACCCGTGGAAGTGGCACTGCCTGAACCTCGAAATCCCTATGAAATTGCACGTGATGAGTACAATGCCTTTCTTGCATCACAATTGTTGGATATCACATACTCACTTCAAGTCTTCCGAATCGGTATGCATGTGGTCATTCAACTTGAAATCGATGAAGATGGAAATCTGGTAAATCAGATGGTAGTTCAAAGCAGTGGATCCAAGGACTTTGATGAAACCGCCATGTTAGGCGTGGAAGAGATTGAATTAAAGAAATTACCAGATCCCTTGAATGAATATTCTTCGTACAAAGTCAATTTACGTATTCAGAATTATCAATAATTCCGTGACAACTGTATTCACGATACCATTTGTATTTTCCACTACGCCTCTCTTTTGAATCATTGCTAAATATGGAAAAATTTGTGCAATGACTGAATCCAACCCACAATCCCAAGACACTGCCAAGTCTTCCAGAAAAAAAATCAAANCTTNTTTAGATCATCTGCAATTTGGTCAGATTCAGCAGGAACTGATCATGATCACCGAAGAAATCCGCAAACAACANGAATTGTCCGTGGTTGACCGTTTGAAGGATTTGATNTTTCAGGAGGAGGATGAGGATCCACNCTTTCAGGAACATGTAGATGGAAGTTCCCTGTCCAAAAAACTAGGAACTCGTGAANCGAANCAACTTAGCAGTGATCTGCGTTCCAACCCTGCCTCCCTGCCCAAAAGGGTTGAACTGGTCAGACTGNTACTGAATTCTAAGCCTGCACTGAACATGAAGGACTATCGCAACCTACTGCTTCAGNCTTGTTTGCCCATCTATATTGGGCACATCACTCCTTACCATCTTCAGCTTTGTGGACAGGTCTNTAGGCTTTATCTGAAAAAAGTAATTCAATTCAGCAAAAAAAAGATGCTTACCGTTCGTTCCAAGCAACTTGGNGGATTGAATGTCAACCGAATCTCCATGCATGATCTTCTGAAAAGTGTTCAGGAAGGTGAAGAAAGTGAAGACAGCCAACTGATCAGTGAAATNAAATATGCACATTACCTACTTGACCATAGTAAGGATCTCATCAAACTGATGCGCTCACGAATCACCATCCCTGTCGACTTATGTGAATTAAATGAGCATATTCCTGAAGTTGCAGAACAGCGAAAATTTTTAGGAAACATNCTTTCCGGACGGGTGATTCCTGATAAAAAAGCCATGCTTTCAAGAAAAGTCGTAGCGGTATTGGATGTCATGAAAGAGATCTATCCACTCCATGCCATTAGTTTGAGGATCACGCAAAGAATGCAGGAAATTGAAGATAAAATGCCTCAGGCATTCATGATGGAAGGGCGTATCCGTATGGAAGCACTCAAACTTTCTATCCTCAAGATGAGNAGCGGAGATGTTTCCAGCCGNANNGGACTCCGGCCAAGTTTCAGCCANATACTGGACACCTACCGAAAAGCATTAAAAAGAGCCTCCGTACGAAATCCTCAGCCCCAGGACATTCCCGTGCTTTCTGAATTTGTACAGATGACGCTATTCGCACAAACCCATCGGATCCTGCTCGAAATCGATTTAGGCAGAATGCGCCAGTTACTGGAAGCCTCTCAAAAGGCCTGTCATGCTCTGGTTCGCGCTGATGGTCATTATAGGCTACTTCAAGAGCGTTTGAATAACATCCTAAGGCGTTACGGGCTACTGAAGCAGGCCTCAGTTNATTAATATTGGAACGTGATGCTGACAGGATTTCCTCATGTTTTAAAACGCTATGGACTGCATGCGGACGTTCGTGTTGTCTTGGATCTTTACCGGGTTATGGAACTCGGTCTGGTCAACAACTTAGGTTCCCTTTTTGACACGGCACAATACCTGGTCTGTAAATCACGCCGTGATCATGCTCCCTTCACACTTGCTTTCTGGGACCACTTCCTTGGNATCGACACCAACAATCATCGTTCTGTCGATGCTGCTGTCANAGNCTCAGCCGCATTTGAACACTGGCTAAGTCAAAAACTCGAAACTGGAAAATTCCGTGGAGAACTGGATTATCAAAAACTGATCGACCANTTCCTCAATGAAACTCTGAAATCAGATTTAAGCAAGAACATTCAGGAGGAAATAGACGCTCGTGAACATCTTTCAAAGGACAATCCGGATCTCACTGATCGTGGAATCGAACCTCCACCTGGAGTACCTCCCAATGTCAGTGACAAGATGGTGGATTATTCGGGTATTCCACTTGAAGAACTCAAAGAGCGCATGAAAAGGGTCATGGAGCAACAGAAGACCTCACACAGTGGAGGGGGGCACTGGATAGGCAGTCATGGACACTCCCCCTACGGTCACTCTGGTTCAGGACTGCACGGCATTCGGGTTGGCGGTCCTTCTCATGCTGGTACTGCAAGGAAAGTTCTTGGTGATCCGGAATACTATCCTGTCGACCTAGACTCCCCGATTACCGATGACAATATGGATGCCGCCCTTCAAGCTTTAAGGCACCTTAAAGACATTCACCCTGAACGTAAACTCGATGTTCCTCTTACCGTTGAGGAAAGCGGCAAGAATGCAGGGATTGTCATCCCCTTTTTTTTAAGGGAGCAACAGGATCGTACGAAGATCATGCTCATTCTGGATAATGGGGGGAATTCCATGTGGGTTCATGCACGTAAAGTACAGAAACTCTTTTCTAAAATGAAACGACGTTTTCCACAGGATCTGAAAACGTTCTATTTCCACAATGCCGTTTACGATCAAGTTTATGAAGATGAAGCGAGGGGGAAACCCATTCTACTGCGGCGTCTCAAAGAAAACACTCCAGAATACAGGGTTTTTTTCGTGGGAGATGCTTACATGGGACCTCATGAATTGCTCTCTCCTTACGGGTCCATCGAATTTCGTGAAGAATCTCCCATTCCTTCCTTGACCAATCTCAAGGAACTCCATGAACATTTTCCTTACATGGTCTGGATCAATCCAACCCCCCAACAGTACTGGAGCCGCACTGTCGCACCCTACATCAGTGAAGTGATGCATATGGAACCTATGAGCATCAACGGGATCCTTGACGCTGCAAAGCATCTCAACCAGATTCGTCACTTTTGACAATCCTCAAAATTTAGTGAATTTAGTTCCTGTTACTTTTTTTTTGTTTTTTTTCAGTTCGATGTTTTTCTAAGTATTATTCCTTTACAAACTGATACATTTGCTTTCTGGACCTGGGCATCACAGGCTGACACTCTTTAGAAACTTATACTCAGTCCAAAAACGATTATTTTTCTATGACCAAATACATTATGCATCATTTATAAGCCCAATATACTCCGTGAAAAAATACATTATCTTCATTTTGTCTATCTTCCTCAGTGGTTGCAGTTCCGTAGGAATGTTTTATGACTATGCTCCTACTTATGCAAAGTGGCAGTTGGATTCCTACTTCGACCTGTCCAGTGAGCAGGAAAATTGGGTGCAATCTCAACTGGAACACCATTTTAAGTGGCATCGTAACACAGAGCTTCAACATTACATCAGCTTTCTCCGGGAGGTACAATCTCGTGGCGTAGATGGATTGACATTAGAAGAAATCGAAGAGGGAAATCAAAAAATCAATGATTTTTTCCTCAGAATCACCAACCATTTGATGGATGATTCAACCAAATTTCTTTCTACTTTGGAACCAAGACAGGTGATTTTTCTGGAAGAAGAACTTTTAGAAATGAATCGTGAAAGAGAAGAATCAAGACCAAGTTCCAAGGAAGAGAGAATAGAAGAACAATATAAAGAACTTTTGGATTCTATGGAAGAATGGTTTGGTAAACTCAGTGATGAGCAAAACTCTCAACTTAAAAAAATACATGACGGTTGGTATGAGAACGGTCAGGTTAAATATTTTGTGCGAGATCAACTGAGAAAAAAACGTCAGCAGGCTTTCATCCTCTTCCTGAAGTCCAATCCGCAACAAGATGAAATTTACACCTGGCTTTCTTATTGGTATGAAAACTGGTCCGTTCCAAACGATCAAGAAGCACTAAAACAAAGAAAAGCACGAATCCAAAGAAACATGAGACGTATTCTTGAGGTCGGAACGATTCTCACTCAAGCTCAAAGAGAACATGCTGTAGCAGAAATCCAGGTCTGGATTGTACGACTGCAATCAGCCATTCCTGTCAACCATGATTGACTTCTTTTTGGAAATCAACGCTTGAAATCAATCCATCTGCATACGTGGAATTGGCTAGACTTTTATCTGAAAACCGACCATCTTCGCATGTCTCGTTTAATCCATAACAAGACACTACTTTAATCCCGTCACAGCCTCTCACAACAACTCCGAGAAGTTGAACGGCACTAATATTTCTGCAGTAAAGCAGAATCAACCACAGAATAGGATTAGGTTATGGCAGAAATGCTGTTCACTTCGGAAAGCGTTACGGAAGGACATCCAGACAAAATAGCAGATCAGATTTCAGATTCAGTCCTTGACTCGATGCTTGCAGATGATCCTAAGAGCCGGGTGGCCTGCGAAACTTTGGTCACCACAGGAATGGCAATCTTGGCCGGAGAAGTGACGACTCAAGCCCAGGTGGATTTTCAAAAAATTGTCAGAAACACGATCCGGGAAATCGGATATACGGATTCAAAAATGGGTTTCGACTGCGATACATGTGCCGTAATGGTCAGTCTTGACAAACAATCTCCCAACATCAAACAGGGAGTCGATCATGACATGGAAAAGAGTAAGGAGCAGGGTGCAGGCGACCAGGGGTTGATGTTTGGATATGCCTGTGATGAAACACCTGAGTTGATGCCTTTACCCATCAATATGGCACATCGATTGACCGAAAAACTATCTCAAGTTCGTAACAATGGAACGATGTCCGAACTCAGGCCTGATGGAAAATCACAAGTTACGGTCAAATATGTAGATGGCACTCCTGTTGAAGTAACTGCTGTTGTGATCAGTACGCAACATAAAGAGGCGCAGAATCAGCAAGAACTCAAAAATAGGATCATCGAACATGTCATTCGACCTGTGATTCCCAGTGCATTTCTCAAAGAATCAACAAAATTCCACATCAACCCAACGGGTATTTTTGAAATAGGAGGTCCGCAGGGTGACTGCGGATTAACAGGTCGTAAAATAATCGTCGACACTTATGGAGGCATGGGACGCCATGGAGGAGGAGCATTCTCCGGAAAAGATCCTTCCAAGGTAGACCGATCTGCTGCCTATGCTGCGAGACATGTTGCCAAAAATGTCGTGGCAGCAGGACTAGCTCGTCGATGTGAAGTTCAGGTAGCCTATGCCATAGGAGTGGCAGAACCCGTATCTGTATCAGTCGACACCTTTGGAACAGCAAGTATCGAAGAAGAACGGATCGCAAAGTTGATCATGGATACCTTCGATCTAAAACCTGGTGGAATCATTCAGCGTTTGAACCTCTTACGTCCCATTTATCGACAAACCGCCGCATATGGCCATTTTGGACGTGAACTTGATGATTTCACTTGGGAAAAAACAGATTATGCAGAAGAACTCCGGAAAAAAGCCGGCATCTAAGTCATGACAAGGTTTGAAACCCGCATCGTCAATCGATTGGGGCTTCATGCACGTGCTGCTGCCCAGCTTGTCAGGATGGCGAACGGTTTCAGTTCGAACGTTCATTTGATTAAATCCAGCCAAAGCGCTAATGCCAAAACCATCATGGAAGTTTTGATGCTCGGTGCTGCCCAAGGAGAGGATCTGATCATCGAGGCTCACGGAGATGATGAAAAAGAAGCCGTTGATGCTATTGTAAAATTGATCGATGACCGTTTCAATGAACTAGAGTAACTTCTTTAGCAGTTTTTTCCCTCCAATTTCAATGGAATGCCCCGTTAAAGCGACCACAAAAATCTATGGTTTGATTGGGCATCCTGTGTCGCATTCCTTTTCTCCAGCCATGCACAATACGGCATTCTCTAAATTAAAATTGGATGCCGTTTACGGTGCTTTTGATGTTCCGCCTGAACGTCTGGAGCATGCTCTAANGGGCGTTTGCGGGCTGGGTATAGCAGGACTAAACGTCACGGTTCCACATAAATCTGCCGTCATTCCTCATTTAGACAGATTAGAACCTCTTGCAAAAACAATTGGTGCCGTCAACACCATTGTTAACCATAACGGAAGTCTGAGAGGTACCAGCACCGACTCTGCCGGGTTTTTGCGCGCTCTCAAAGAAAACGGGATGGAACCCAATGGACTCAACATCGTCATGCTGGGTGCTGGTGGTTCTGCACGGGCTTTACTAGCCGGTCTTGCAGAAGCAAATGCTTCATCGGTTCGAGTTTGGAACCGAACTACGGTCAGAGCACAAAATTTAGTGAAGGACCTAAAGCCAATTTTCCCAGGATGTAACATTCAACATATTGAAAAAGAAAACCTTATGGGGCTTGAATGCGACCTCCTCATCAACACGACCAGTGCAGGCATGCACGATGACGAAACTGCATACGACCTCAATCATGCTGTCAAAATCGGCCACGTGGCCGACATCATCTACAATCCTCCTAAAACCCCATTGCTGAAACAGGCAGAACAACTTGGAATTCATTGCCACAATGGACTTGCGATGCTCCTGTATCAAGGATGTGAATCCTTCANTTTTTGGACTGGGCAGGATGCACCTGTGAAGGAGATGCGAAAGGCTCTTGTTTCACAATTGAAGCAACCACACTGATCTTCACCTTGATCAAAAAAGATTAGATCTTTGCGTATCAACTTTTCATAGACCCTTCCATCCCAAAAATATAAGATTTGAAAATGGTCCGTCCAAAAATTCCTTTTGAAATCGATGAGCCGGACGAAACCTCAAAATATTTGTTGCCGGAAAAAACAGAAGGGGTCTTTTATGAAAATAAGCACCTATCACCTGAATTAGAAAAGGAAAGCACTCTTACCGTCAGCCAATTGACACGAAAAATCCGACTACATTTAGAAAGTCGTTTTCGAGGCCTTGTGGTTGAAGGAGAATTATCAAATTTCCACTGTGCTCCTTCTGGCCATTGGTATTTCACCTTAAAAGACGAAGAGTCTCAGATTCGCGGGCTAATGTTTCGGCAAAATACCGTCGCAGTTCGGTTTCAGCCTGAAGACGGCCTTCAAGTCACGCTCCGTGGACATCTCAGCGTCTACAGTCCCCGAGGGGAATACCAGTTCCATGCCTCAGCGATGGAACCACAGGGGATAGGAGCGTTGCAGTTAGCATTTGAACAACTTAAAAAACGACTTCAGGCCGAGGGTCTTTTCGATCAAACACATAAAAAACCGATTCCAGTACTTCCGCGATGTATTGGGCTCATCACCTCGCCAAGTGGTGCAGCAGTCCATGATTTATTGAGCGTACTCAAACGCCGTTTTCCTGGGTTACCAGTAATTCTGTTTCCAGCATTGGTTCAGGGAGAGCATGCTCCAGAGGAACTGAACGAGGGCATAAGAGCCTTGAATCACATTCAACAACAAAACAATATCGACGTCATCATTCTGGGGAGGGGAGGGGGCTCACTNGAAGATTTATGGGCCTTCAATGATGAACAATTGGCAAGAAGCATTCATACATCAGAAATACCCGTAATCTCTGCGGTTGGTCATGAAACGGATTTCACCATCTCAGATTTTGTATCNGATTTAAGGGCGCCAACACCTTCAGCTGCAATGGAATTGGCAGTCCCTGACAAAGGAGAACTCCAGGAAGCACTGGGCATCAAAATCCGTTCCTTGAAAAGAATTATTGCAGAATATACGAATTCCAATCATGAACGAGTCGATAGTCTTAGAAGTTGTTTGGCTTCCCCTAGACAGGCAATTGAACAACATATCCAAAAAGCAGACAGCCTTCATGGTCTTCTCAAAGAACGCTTTCGTACTNCAATGAGTCAAAAACGAAACACCACTGTTTCGATGAGACAGAGGCTGATATCACTGAACCCTCAACGGCAATTGGGAATACATCTTAGAAATGTTTCCCTACTCTGTACCAGACTTCCTGCTTCCATTCAAAATCTGTTTCAGCATCGGCGTGAAAGATTCCATTCGAATGCCAGCTTGCTCGAATCACTCAGCCCACTTGCTGTTCTCCATCGTGGATTCAGTCTCAACCAAAAAGAAGATGGAAGCCTGTTAAGATCCGTGGAAGAAGTGAAACAAGGAGATAATGTGGAAATCAGATTGGAGGATGGGAAATTAAAGACCCGTGTACTAGAAAAAACAAAGAATTTGATGAGCTAGTTCCTAGAAAGGATTTTAGATCAATCGTTTTTCGACCATGAAAACAAACTCTCAGGATTTCAACTTTTTTTCATGAAGTTCCTTCAAGTTTCATCTTTTCTTCAACAGCCAGGATTTTCTCACATCATCCCGTATGCCGATGCGTTTTTCCCTTTCGACCAGCAGACTGAGCCTTGCATGGGATTTTCTCACATAGGATTCAGGCCAGTAATCATATCCTTTGCCGTCGGCAAATTTACATTTTAAAAAGGAAGCACAACTGGGTTTATAATCCCATTCTACGGGTTGATCATCAACGATGGTTTTCTGATCTTCCAGACGGATCATGAATGTCCTTGAACTGACAGTCGCAGGTCCAGCAATTTTCTTTTTGTCTTGATCCGGTTGAATCCATTCAGGCATTGGAGGAATAGCCATGACGATACCAGAAAAGCTAATCATTAATGTCAGGAAAATCCATTTCATCCTAGATCCTTTCGGGTTCTTCTTCAAACGGAGCCCATGATTGACCTTTACCTTCTTTTTACTGAGATCCTTTCGGGAAATTGTTCAGGGACTCATCCACCAACGAAAACGGTAACTGTCTGCAGGTCCAGACATTGAAATCAGGTTCGACAAAGTTCGCGTCTTCCAGACTTCCAATGTAGACGGATTTGATGCCGGGACGTCCACTGTTGCTTCCAAACACGGTTGATCCACATTTTGGACAAAACTCTTTGGTCATCGTATTTCCACTAGCGGCCTGATGTTGAAACGCCTGAGGGTTACCCGAATTAAGTTTAAATTGCTCTTCCTTGAAAAAAGCGATGGTGGCAAAGCTGGCACCAGTTGCTTTTTTACAGTCCAGACAGTGACAATGTCCTTGCCTTACTGGATCCCCAGTAACACTATACGTTATGTCCCCGCAAAGACATCTTCCAGAATGTGATTCCATTTTACTCCTTGTCTTTGTTACTTCAGAACATATACCGAATCCAATGAAAGTCAAGGACCGAAGTCATCGTTTCGATTCTTAAAATCTATAAATTCCATTCACAAAGCATTATCCTCTTCATGACCACTTTCTTGACATCCTAAGCTCAGGTGTTCTAGTTTTCAAGGAATGCTTCTATTCCACTTAAATCATTAACTCCGATTCATGATGAAAGAAGGAGAAGGAATTTATCAACGAATTTATCAACTGGTTCAACTCATACCCAAAGGGAAGGTTTTAACTTACGGACAGATTGGACGCGCTCTTGGTTGTTCTGCAAGACAAGTTGGCTATGCCATGGCTTCCCTCCCTTCACACCATGACATCCCCTGGCAGAGGGTGGTCAACCGTCAGGGACTTGTCAGCCCCCGCAGCAATGGTTTTCCAGATCCAAGGCAACGCATCATTTTGGAAGAAGAAGGGATCGATTTCGATGAAAAAGGACGTATCGATTTCAATCGTTTCTTATGGCAGGAAGTGGAATAGTCTTCACAAACAAAAACATAGACATTCATGCTAACCAGTCGAGTCATTCATAGCGTCAGTTGCCATGCAGAAGGGGAAGTCGGGGATGTAATCGTTGGAGGAGTTTCTCCCCCACCGGGCAAGAGCATCTGGGAACAATCCCGCTGGATTGCGGAAGATCAGGAATTGAGAAGTTTCATGCTCCATGAACCGCGTGGAGGCGTTTTCCGTCATGTAAATCTCCTCGTTCCTCCGATTCACCCTGATGCAGATATGGGGTGGATCATCATGGAGCCGGAAGACACCCCCCCGATGTCGGGCTCGAATTCCATTTGTGTCAGTACTGTGATCCTGGAAACAGGGATCAAACCCATGACCGAACCTGAAACTTTTTTAGTGCTGGAAGCTCCTGGAGGGTTGGTCCGGGTCAAGGCAGCTTGCAGGGACCAAAAGGTACTCTCCGTTGAAACACAAAATCTACCATCCTTTGTCGACCGTCGTGATGCATCCCTGGAAGTCGAAAGCTACGGCACCCTTCTGGTTGACACCGCCTATGGCGGCGACAGTTTTGTCATCCTGGATGCCAGCAAAATGGGATTCAGCATCGTCCCTGATGAAGCCCTTGAGCTGGCAAAGCTTGGATCAAGAATCACTGCAGCAGCTAATGAACAACTTGGATTTTGCCATCCGGAACAAAAAGAATGGGACCACCTGTCCTTTTGCATGTTCACGATGCCTTTGAAAAAAGAAGGGGATGTATTCGTAGGGAGGAATACCGTTTCCATCCAACCCGGGAAGCTGGACCGTTCGCCTTGCGGCACTGGTTGTTCCGCCAGGTTGGCCCAGCTTCATGCGAAGGGGGAGCTCAATGTTGGAGAAACCTTTATTGGTGAATCTGTAATCGGATCCAGATTCTATTGCAGAATTGAAAAGGAACTTTCTCTTGTAAATGGTCATCCAGCAATTGTTCCCTCACTTCGTGGCAGGGCATGGATAACAGGCACTCACCAACATACCCTGGATCCCGCTGATCCATGGCCTCAAGGTTACAAAATCAGTGATACCTGGCCTAAGAAATTTTGATCCAATTGCAGTTTTATCAAAGATGCCCTATTTCGAGGTCATTCCCGGCACGATCCTTTCCCCTCATTAACCAAAGGGGTCTTTCAGCATAATTCACCAGGTACCCAGCCCCCTTCCCTGTTTTTTTAAGGTTCCGGTCAAACAGGCTGTCGGCAGGCATATAACGAATGGCCACTCCTGCTCTTCTCCTGTCTGAGGAATTGGTGGCAGATCCATGGACGAGGTGGACGTCATGAAGAGAAAAACATCCGGGATCAAGTTCCAAAGGAATACATTGTTCAAAACGAACACGTTCATCTTCGACTTTCTGATTGAGAACCAGGTTTTCACGTTCATCCTTTCGATGTTTGTATGAAATACCATCCCTGTGTGACCCCGGAAGGACCGTCATGCATCCATTCTCCAGGCTGCTCTCATCGATGGCAATCCAAGCAGTACAGGTAGCGAGTGGTCTGATCGGCCAATAATTCCCGTCCTGATGCATGGGCACTTCCATTCCATCCGAACCGGGTTTGCAAAAGAGTTGGCAGCCCCAAAGGATAATATCGGGACCCATCACCTGCTCAACGCAATCAAGGATCAACGGATTGCTCGCCAACTCGAAAAAAGTCTGATCTCCCCTGACTCCTTCATCATTGAGTCGATCAATGTGAACACTGATCAAATGCTCCGGACGGATGCCACGATTCGCTACCAACACCCTCTCGACAGCCTGTTTGAGTTCGCTTAACTTCAGTTCTGACAAACTTAGTTTTGGAATGAGATAACCATCCTCATGATATTGACGTATTTCAGAAGAGCTTAATTTCATGTTCGTCATATTCATCTACCTCCTGGGCTAAGGTTATATAAAATCATCCAGTTTCCCTTTTTTCAACCAAATTTATCATTCACCTGGACTTGAGTGCATTGGACTTTGTTGTTTCCAAATCCTGATTCATCCCAAACAGGTTCTTCGGGCTGTGTGTTTCCTGCTTCATCATAAGCACGACAACTTAGGGTATGTTCTCCAGCTACAGCATCCCATTCAAAAAACCATTGTCTCCAAGCATATGTTCCAAGATCTTTCCCAAGTTGAGCCGGTTTCCAAACCCCGTCAATTCCAACCTCCACTTTTTCTATTTTCCCATTTCCGGACCACGCCCTCCCTGTCAATGGAATGAGACCTTGAGGGACAAAACGATTACGGGTATACTAGTCTGGAATTCCAGGAGGAATCATCAAAGATTTGATCTTGATGGAGTCAACCGGAATACCTGGATCTTGAGGATTTTTTCGATAATGATAGTTGACAGCCTGTTGATATCCCTCAAATGCATGATCGATGAGTTCCAAATTCTTCAACCATTTGACACTTGCCACCCCAAACCATCCTGGAACGATCAACCTCAATGGAAAACCATGCTGAAAAGGCAGCGGTTGTCCGTTCATTTCATAAGCCAGCAACATATCAGGATGGAGTGCTTGTTCCAATTTAAGGCTCCGGGCGTAGTGATGATCGATTCCATGATCCAAACCCCGGTCGGCACCAGTAAATACCACTTCAGAAACCGAGGGTTTTAATTCTGTTTTTGTGAGCAGATCCTTCAATCTGACACCTGACCATTTTGCAGTCCCAACGGCTTCTGAAAACCAAGGCATGCTCTGCTTTCGTTTTGGAAAGTGTGCCCGGCCATTTCCTGCACACTCCATGGTGACGTTGAGCTCATGCCTGTGAAATTGTTTCAGCTCCTTCAGGTTCAGCGATAAAGGTTTCTCCACCAGTCCAGTAATCTCCAATTTCCAGGTTTCGCCTTCTATCAAAGGAATGTCAAAGTGATTCAGTTGATAATGCATTCCGTCTGGTGTGATGTCCCGAGCCAGCATTTCAAGGGCGATCCCGGGATTACGGTTCGCCAAAGTTACTTCCTCCACACTGAAATCCCCGCTTTTATGGGGGCGTTGTTCTTGGTCCATAAACCTCTATGCTCGCTATTATTAGGAATCCATTGCTATTCCAAGTCGGCCATGAAAAACACTCAAAGGTTCATTCACCAGATCTCATTCTTTACGACTGCTAAGTTTTTCAAGCTATGGAGTTGACCGGGTTAATTCTTCATTGGCTTTCCAACCCATTTCCAACAGCAAACACTGTATTGCCTGGGAAAATCGATCGAAATAGTATGCAACGCTAAATGTTTGGTTGTAACGAGTTCCTCTGTTACGAACCCTAGTGCTGTAGGTATCCAAACATCTTCCCATTCAGTCAAGTGTCCTTTGTTTTGAATTTCAAAAAGTTTGTAAATCATCATTTTGAAAAACAGAAGCTAATGCAGATGCGGTGTAAAAACAAGAACTTCAATGATTGGAGTTTTCAGATAAGCCTTGTCAAAATGTTTCATCCCTAATCTTATTGGTTGAGAATGTTCTGTGATTCAAACCATTCACTATTTAAAAACCCTTATCTTATATCTGCTTTTTTTCTTTTTTTCCCCATTGCTGTTGACACAGGGAATTTGGCTTAAAAAAAAAGTATTGCGGTTACATCCACCAATCGACCACCCAGAGGGAGTTTTCAATGGGAAGAACCAGGAATTGAAAATTTTGGGACTTGGAGAATCGACTATGGCAGGAGTGGGGATTTCCAAACATACGGAAACACTTACAGGACTGACAGCGTCAAGGATGAGTCAGTTAATGAACCGAACTCTTCATTGGAAAATCCTGGCGGAAAGCGGCATAAAAATAGATGAAATGAATGAACTGATCAAAAGACAGTCATTCCTGGAAGCCGATGTGATCCTGATTGCCATTGGTGGGAACGATATCTTTAAACTCACTCCGTCCTGGAAATGGGAATTGAGCATCAAACACTGTGTTTCACTGATTCAAGAAAAAAGTCAGCATCCCTTGATTATTTTTTCCACGGTTCCTCCGGTGGGACATTTCCCTGCGATTCCTCACCCCTTGAAACTGGTATACGGTTTATGGGCGAATCTTCTTCAAGATAGTATGAACCGGATCTTGAATTCAGATCTAGAAGCATATCTTTTGATAGAAGATTTCCCGAAAAGCAGGGCTTTCTTCCTGGAAGACGGGGTCCATCCTTCCCCACTGGCTTACCGTCTCTGGGCAGAAGCCCTGGCCCGACAATCCATCAAACTTTTGCAAACCGAAAACGTGTCCTCGGCTTAAAATTAGACTGTCTTTTGGAATGCATGCTTTCCATCTATCGCATGCGGTAGTGCCATCATTGTGTTAGTCTCAATCAAATCAATTTTCATCAAATGGATGTTCTGACACCCACTCGAAGTGTTGGAGAGAGGGATAAAACAAAAAACCTTAAGCTCTTTACATCATGGATAAAAAGCTTTCATGGGTTTACATGACCTGTGGTTCCCTGGACGAAGCAAGAAAGATAGGAGAAATGCTGCTGGAAAAGAACCTGGCTGCCTGTGTCAACATCCTGGAAGGGATGCACTCCCTTTATCGTTGGAACGGAGCAATACAGGAGGATCAGGAAACCGTATTGATTGCCAAAACACGGCATGAATTGGTGAACGAATTAACCGAAGCTGTCCTATCGATTCACAGTTATGATTGCCCTTGCATCATCGAACTTCCAATTCAGCAAGGTAATCCTGAATTTCTTCAATGGATTGTCTCTGAAACCGAGGGTTTATCAAAGAATTGAGCTGATCTGAAATCACCCAGCCAAAATCAAAATACATTTTTTTAGAAAACTCAGATGTCGCTTCATAAAATTGCAGTCATTGGCGGAGACGGGATTGGTCCGGAAGTGACCCGGGAAGCCTGCACAGTCCTTAAAGTACTTCAGAACGTCCTGCCTGAACTTAAACTCGATTTTACTGAATTTGAATGGGGTTCAGAATATTTTGTAAAAAACGGCAGGATGATGCCTGAGGATGGGCTTGAACAATTGAAGACATTCGATTCCATCCTCTTTGGTTCTGCAGGTTCCTTGGAAGTCCCAGATCACATCACCCTTTGGGGGCTGCGACTGAAAATCTGTCAACATTTTGACCAATACGCGAATGTCCGGCCGTCTCGACTGCTTCCAGGAATCCAAAGTCCTTTAAAAAACCTTAGTGCAGGTGACCTGGACTGGGTCATCGTCCGGGAAAACACTGAAGGTGAATATTCCGGTGCTGGAGGAAGGGTCCATCCCCAACTACCACAGGAAGTGGGTTTGGATGTTTCGGTATTCACCAGGTCAGGGATCGAACGGGTCATGCGTTTTGCTTTCAAGCTTGCCGCATCACGTCCCAGGAAACAATTGACCCTCGTCACCAAATCCAATGCTCAGAGGCATGGCATGGTGCTCTGGGATGAGGTCTTTGAAGAACTCAAAAGTGAATTCCCTAAGATTTCAACAGATCGGATGTTGGTAGATGCGATCACAACTCGCATGGTGCTACAACCTCAAACCCTCGATACGATTGTTGCTACGAACCTCCACGCTGACATCCTCAGTGACCTTGCTGCTGCACTTTCGGGCAGCCTTGGCATGGGACCTACTGCTAACATCAATCCTGAAGGAACGTTCCCCTCGATGTTCGAACCGATCCATGGATCCGCCTTCGATCTGGTCGGTAAGGGCCTTGCCAACCCTCTTGGAGCTTTCTGGAGTTGTGTGATGATGCTGGATCATCTTCAGGAACCCCAAGCTGCTTCCAAACTGATGAAGACCATCGAGGACGTTTGCCAATTGGGCAAAAACCTGCCTCTGGATTTAGGAGGAAAGTCCAGGACGACTGAGGTGACTTCCGCAATATGTGATGCACTGGGTGATTGACTCCAACCAGAACCAATCATTTGTTTCACTGTGATGGAAAGAATAAAGAACCATTTTATGGAAGATCCGAAAGATTCTCCCATCGTACCAGATTTCTAATTCCTATTTTTGATTCAACATTACAATTTTCTCTATGTCGGATTTCATTGACAGGCTGAACCGTAGTTTTGAGATTCTTCCGGAACGTCTTCACCCTTGGCGCTGGTGGGTTCTTGGTATCTACATTCTGCTGATGCTGTTTTTAGCGTCTGGAATTCCACGCTTTGCCTTCACCTGGGCCAATGAAGAAATGTTTGGGAAAGAGGACCCTGTTCAAAAATCCCTGGACCGAATCAAGGAACTCTTTGGTGGGACCAGTGTGCTCGCCATGATCTACCGCCCAGTGGATGGTGATCTCTTTTCCAAAAGAAGTCTGAAAGCTCTCCAGGCCACACATCGGATTTTGGAAGAAGCATCCAACGGGGTTTCTGAAACTTCAGACAATCCCCTGAGTCTGATCAAAGAAACGGAATCCTTGATCAACACGACCTTCATTGATGTGAAAGAAGACAGCATTCGATTCAGGGAATTTATTGGAGAAACTCTTCCAGAAGATGAATCANATAGTAGGGCTTTAGAAAAAACAGCGTTCAATGAACCCGATTATCNGCATGTTCTCATCTCAGAAAATGGCGAATACGGATTACTCATCGTGCGAACGAATCTGGGAGAATTACCTGTNGAAGAAATCACTGATGACTCCCTCGCCAAATTGGAAGAAGGATTTGATGATTCATCTGAGAAAAAAGAGGAGCTNCTTTTTNTCGAACACGGGCTTGAAGATTATGCAGAATTCGAAAAAGCCGTCTGGAAACTTCTGCAGGAGGAATCCATTCGAAAGGATCTTGTATTCCTTCATCCTGGATGGGGTGCCTTTTATCAAAATGATGTATGGGCCGTGGATTATCAAAGGTCCTTGGCGATTGCCCTGCTCTTCAGCCTGTTCTTGACCTGGATGCTGTTGGGTTCACTGCGCGCTGTACTTTGGCCAATGCTCATTCTTATTACCAGTATGACTGGAGTCCTTGGACTGGCAGGCTGGACGGGATGGCCCATTGATCTCTCACTCTATATCGCTTTCGGTCTCATTAGTGTTGCTGCCATTGCAGATGTCGTTCATGTGTTGTCGGGCTACCTCTTTTTCCATCAGCAAGGTCAGAATCACGCTCAAGTGATGAGGAGTGTGTTCAGNAAAACNGCCATGGCCTGTTTGCTGACCAGCNTAACCACTGCAATTGGCGTGTTTTCACTTTTTTTCATCAACCTCAAAGTGATCCAGACGATGGGCTTGCTTGCAGGAATTGGAGTGCTCTTCGCTTTCATTCTCACTCTTTTTCTACTTCCNGTACTTATAGACTGGTTTCCTCCCAAACNCTTAAAAANCAAAGANAGATCCTATTTAAACCGAACACTGAAGGTAGTCCAGTATTTGATTCGCCAACTGGAATGGTTCAATGAAAATCACCCTAAAAGTATCATCCTTTTCTTTTCGATAGCTTCGATCCTGCTGTTGCTCGGAATATTCAGGGTGGAAATCGACACCGTCTTTTCAGAGTATTTCCCCGCTGAATCTCAGGTAAGACAAACCATCAACCTGATGGACGAACAGTTTCTCGGAGCAGGAAACATGGAAATCCTGTTTGAATCTGAAACAGAAGGNGTTTTCAAGGATCCTGAAGTGCTCCTTGCGCTTGAGTCGATCAAAATAATTCTGGAAGATCGCTACCCAAATCTGGTGACCCACAACTGGACCCTCAACAATCAAATCAAACAAACCCATCAAAAATTGAATGAAAATCGGATTGAGGCCTATTCGATTCCCAATCANCCNGAGTTGGTTGCNCAACTGCTGNTGCTCATCGAAGGAGGNGATTATGAAAATTTGGAACGTATGGTGTCACTGGATTACACTCAGGCCCGCATGAGCGTTTCACTGAAAACCCTTGGATCCAAAAAATCGGTGGAATTGCTGAATTCCGTCCAGCCTGAAATCCAGAAGGTGATTCAGCCTCTGATAAAGAAGTATCCTGATTTCAAGGCCACTGTGACTGGAGGCGTTGGTGCCTGGGCCAGGGTTTTCGATGCCATCAGTTGGTCGCAAATCCGTAGTTTCGGACTGGCTTTCCTGATCATTTCCCTGATTTTAATTTTCGTGTTCGGATCACTGAAACTGGGAATCATAGCAATCCTTCCCAACTCTTTCCCAATGCTCACCGTTTTCGGTCTGATGGGCTGGATCGGATACAAACTCGACACGACCACTTTGATGACGGCACCCATCATCATAGGTATTGCCGTCGATGACACGATCCACTTTTTAACTCACTACCGTTTGAGCCTCAAACGCGGTGAAAGTATATCCGGTGCGATTAACAGCACCCTGCGGGAGGTCGGTCAGGCCATCACCGTCACCACCCTGATCCTGATGTCGCTCTTTGTTTGTTTCATTCCGGTCAGCAATGTCGGAGTCTCGCGTTTCAGCCTGCTGGCCCTCGTTGCAGTCTTTTCCGCTTTGCTCGCTGATCTAATCCTGTTGCCCGCACTTTTAAGGGTCTTCAGGGTTCGATCATAATTTTGTTTAAATGGAAAACAAAAGTAACCGAGAAGACGGGGCGTTTAATTGATCGACAATTCATTTGGAAATCAATTTATGGAATTCTTTTCAAGATAATCAACAACCTGATCAGGAAAATCGGTGAAGATTCCATCGACTTTAACTTCATTAAAAAACACATCCAGTAATTCTTGGAATGAAGAGGCATATGGAGGCAAGCGATCAGCTCTGAATGTATATGGATGGATCAACAAACCATAACTGCGTGCATTTTCAACCAGCTCCGTAAGATTTGCTTTTCCAGAAAAACCAACTCCAGTTACCACTTGATTCATCCATGGTCCAATTCCATCTGCATACTGAGATACCTCGTTCATCCCTTTGTCGGTTTTGATATAAGTGAAATCGGTAGTAGATAATTTCCAGCGGTTTTCACCAATCAACTGAACGAGCATCAACCGTGTTTTGTGCTCATAACGTAAAGTCTTCAGAGTTTCCGAATCAAATGACTGAATAATGATGGGGTCTGACGCATCTTTATAGCCATGATGATCTAAGCGT
>NYUB01000050.1 GCA_002683785.1 Deltaproteobacteria bacterium | reverse complement strand
CGAAGAAGACGAAGAAGACGAAGAAGACGAAGAAGACGAAGAAGACGAAGAAGACGAAGAAGGCGAAGAAGACGAGGCTATCATCGGTCCCCTCCTCATTCCGGAATCTCCCCCATCCACTCCGGAAAGGATTGCGTTGGGCAGGGAACTGACACTCAAGGTGGAATGCGACAAATGCCATGGGAAAGAGGGCCGGGCAGATGGTCCTTCAGCATTGGAGTTGAAGGATGACTGGAACGAAATGCCGATTCGTCCTGCGGACTGGACTGTACCATGGCGTTTTGGCGGTGGGAACCAACCTGAAGACCTCTTCCGGACGGTGCGTACCGGCCTCAATGGCACTCCGATGCCTTCTTTTGCTGAGGATCTCAGTGAGGAGGAAACCTGGAACGTGGTTCATTACATCCGTTCACTGGCACAAGGCACGGAGCCGGAAGTCAAAAGGACCTTGGTTTCTACAAAAACCGAAAGCCCTCTCACCCTCGAATTCGATGACTCCCGCTGGGATTCTGCCCGGGAATTTTATGTTCCCTTTTCCGGACAACTGGTTCTCCAAGAACGTCTCTTCCAGCCTGCAGTACACTCAATGCGTTTCAAATCCCTTTATAGCGAAACCGAAATCGCCTTCCGAATCCAGTGGAACGACCCATCTTCCAGTGAGCACAAGGAGTTTGGCGGCAAGGATGAAATGACAATCCAGTTTCCCGCTCAGTACAGGGATGGTGAACGCGAAATTCCCTATTTTCTGATGGGACGTCCCGGACGCTCGGTCAATCTATGGCTTTGGAGTGACGAACAGGGAAAGACCATAGATGCAAAGGCATCCCGTCTTGGTGAATGGACCCTTCAGGAAGAACAGTCACTTCAATCCAGCATCCGTCATATCAACGGTCAGTATACGCTGATCATCAAACGTGAACGAGTGAACGGTCATAAAGGAAGCATCCAGTTTCATCCGCAAAGAACCATCATCCCTCTTGCATTTTCAGCGGTCGAAGGTTCAAGCAGTGAAGGAGGAACCCGTCGGGGAGTGACCACGTGGTACAAGCTGTTGCTTGAGCAACCGGTCGGCATGCAAGTATATGTAGTCCCAGTAATCCTGTTCATGATCATCCTCGGGCTGGAGGTATTGCTGATGATTCATCTTCGAAGGAAGGATAAATAATGAATATACAGACGTTTCAGCCCTATCTGGTAGCGGTTAACCTGACCCGCCGATGCAATCTGAAATGCGATCATTGCTACCTCGACGCAGGAGGAAAATCCCAAGTAGAGAACCATGAACTGAGCACAGGAGAATGGACCTCATTGTTTTCTCAAATAGCTGAAAGAGCAGAAGGCACCCTGATCGTACTCACCGGAGGAGAACCTCTTCTGCGGCATGATATTCAGGAACTGGTGGTTTCCGGAAATTCTTCAGGATTACGCATGGTCCTTGGCACCAGCGGTTTGGGACTTACGGAAAACGTTGCCAGGTCCCTGAAAGCTTCCGGGCTCCAGGGAGTGGGCATTAGTCTGGACCACGTGGATCCCCAGGAACATGATCGTTTCCGTGGAGTACCTGGTGCTTGGGAAAAAGCACTTTCGGCGATACGGGCCTGTCGTGACTGCGGCCTTCATGTCCAACTTCATACGACGGTCACCAGCAAGAACGCAGACTTGGTAAAGGAGATGACGGAGTTTGCAGAAGCAGAAGGAGTGAGCATCCACAATTTCTTCTTTCTGGTCTGCACCGGGCGTGGGCAATGGATGACAGACATTTCTCCTGAACGCTACGAAACCGTTATGCGGGAAATTGCACAGCTCCAGAATTCCAGTTCCAAGATGATGATCCAGGCTCGCTGCGCTCCGCATTTCAAGCGTGTGCTTCACCAGATCAACCCAAATTCTCCCTATACCCTTGCTCAGGGTTATGATGGAGGAGGCTGTCCTGCCGCTACGCATTATTGCCGCATCGATCCTTTTGGAAACGTTACTCCTTGTCCCTACATGGATAACATCGCAGGCAACCTTCATGACTCATCCTTTTGGGATATCTGGGACCAAGCCCCTCTTTTCCAGAGTTTTCGTGAACCCGTGCTGAAAGGTCGTTGCGGATCCTGCGAATATAAAAGCCTTTGCGGCGGCTGCCGGGCCAGGGCCCAGGAACGTCACGGAGACCTCTTTGAGGAAGATCCCACCTGTACCTGGCAACCCCGCTCGGGATTGCAAGTTTCGGTGGAACGTCCTTCCACAGAAGTTTCTGCAATGGTTCGCTGGACTCCGGAAGCACGCCACAGGTTGCAGCGTATTCCCCTGTTTCTGAGGGGTTTGATCCGTAAACGTCTGGAAGAAAAAGCCCGAAAAGAGGGCGTCAGCATCACCCCGGAATTCATGGCGCTTTATCGTAAAACGCGTGAAGAGGAACTTGGTATTCAATTTCAGGAAAGGAACATCTCATGAGTGCATTACTCAAAATGGAATCTCGACTTCCACAGATCGGTATCGAACCTGAAGCAATGGCGCTTGATTTGCCGAATGGCCCAAAGAGGTTGCCGTTGCAGGTTTTGCCGGAAAATCTTATCGACTGGATGGATGATGGCCGCAGGGGGATGTATGAACGTTTACAGGGAAACCATGACTCAAACGGGATGTTTTTTTCTCAACACCTGCCTGTGCTGGTTACTCATAATCCTGATTCGGTTTTTCCATTCAACTGTGGCAACAAGGGAGTGGGTTTCCTGCCCAAGGCTGAGTATTTGGAGGAATACACGGAACTTTATCTGGAAACGATGGAGCAAACCCGTGGATTAGCTTGGGCCGAATCATTGGAAAAACGTCTGGAGACGGTATCGAAGTTCAATTTCAACCGTGAAGTGATCGATTACCGTTGCCTGACGTCGTTGGAGATTTTTGAAAAACGAACTTTCTCCAACCTTTGCCGAATGCCCATGGCATCTCTGCATTACACGGGACATTGTCCTTCCTATGTCAGTTTCCAGCTCAATTGTGGCGTTGAAATCGTAGGACAGGAAGATCCTCGGCACACCTTCATCATGCTTTCTCGAACGATGTTCGAGTATGACAGTTTCCACATTACCCAACCCCAGTTTCCTTATGCCTACCTCTTCTGGATTTCGGAAGTGCAGGACAAAACTCCCCATCGTGTCGAAGAACAGCCTGACAAGGTGCAGTATTTGAGGCAGACGGGAGATATGCAGTGGGACTCGGAAGCCATCGAATCGATCAACCGTGCCCCAGGCATGATTCGTCAGTACATTCGAGAACAGGTGGAAAAGTACGCAAGGGAACGTGGCTTCCAAAACATCAGCCTGGATGTGCTGCAGGAAGCAAAAAGCAACCTGAACGAATGTCCTGTGACCAAGGCAGCGAAAAACAACCCATAGTAGAAGCACCTCAGCTTAACCAGAATCATGTACCAGCAAATCTATGTACCTGTAGACAATTCTCCTTATTCAGATGAGGCAGCCCATTTGGCTGCAAGGATCGGGCAGGCCACAGAAGCCCATCTTTATGGCTGTCATGTGTATGCTGCAAAGCTTCATGACCGGCGTTTCCGAACGATGGAAAGTGGATTGCCTGAAGAATTCCAGCAGGAACGAGAACTCGAAAAGCAACGTAGGATTCATGACTCGTTGATCACTAAGGGGTTGGAACTGATCACCGATTCCTACCTGATGGTGATGGCCGAGGCCTGCCGCAAGTCAGGGCTGGAGTTTACTGGGATTTCTCTGGAAGGAACCAACTGGAAAGAACTGGTCAAGGACATCGAGGAGCATTCATACGATCTTGTGGTGATGGGTGCGAACGGCATGGGTCGGGTCCCGGAATCCCTCCTCGGTTCGGTGACAGAACGTGTGGCCCGACGTATCCACACGGATCTGTTGATCGTCAAGGATTTGATGCAGGACAAGCCAGAAGGGGACAAGATCGTCGTCTGCCTGGACGGAAGCGAACGTTCGTTTGGAGGCTTGAAAGCGGCTCTTGAACTTGGAGCACTTTTTGGGAAGCAGGTGGAAGCCCTATCAGCCTTTGATCCCTATTTCCATTACGGTATGTTTCAGTCCCTCAACCAGGTCCTTTCGGATAAGGCACGTAAGGTGTTCAAATTCGAGGAACAGGAGAAACTGCATGAGGAGATCATCGATGGTGGACTGGCGAAAATCTACCAGTCCCATCTCGACATTGCCGGACGCATCGCCAAGGACGAGGGAGTTGAATTGCAGACACGCCTGCTTGATGGAAAAGCATGGAAGACCGTGCTGGCACATATACGTAAGGACCCACCTTGGCTGCTGGTATTGGGACGGACGGGCATTCACAGCAGCAAGGGTATGGACATCGGTGGCAATACGGAAAACCTGTTAAGACTGGCTCCTTGCAACATTCTGATGATGGAAACCGAATTCAGCCCTCCCGTTCAATATCAGGCAGAGGAAACCATCGGCTGGACTCTGGAGGCACGTCAAGGGATGAAGAAGGTACCCGAGATGGCCCGGGGGGTAGCCATGAAGGCGATTCAGCAGCATGCCGTTGCTGAAGGATACACCATGATTACCTCCGGGGTCGTAGAGAAGGCGGTTCGAGCCCTTCTGCCTCCCCAAGCTAGGGCTGCGATGGGTATCGACATCACTTCTTCTACCAGCGGGGAAACGGAAGCAAGCGAGACCTTTCAACTGACTTTTCAATGTCCCTCCTGCCAGTACGTACACCACCATCAACGCCCCATAAAATGTCCTGTCTGTGGAGAAGAGGGCAGAGGATTCCGGATCCTCGACAGTTCTCCTCTGACGGAATCACCTCAGCAGCAGGGGATCACAGAAACAACATTTGATGGAAGACAATTGACCTGGACCCCTGAAGCCAGGATGCGGCTCAACCATGTCCCCCCTGGAGACGCAAGGGAGCAGCTACGCATCAAACTCGAAAAACGCGCCCATGTACGGCACCAGCAGATGATCACGGAAGAATCGGTTCAGGCCGCGTTGGAGGAAGAACCTACCGAGGATTCCCTTTCGCTTCAGTGGAGTGATGAAGCAGTCAAACGCCTTTCTCGTGTGCCTGAGGGTTTTATGCGACATGCGGCACAAACGAGCATCGAGGAATACGCGTTGGAGCAACAACTCGAATGTATTGATCTCGATGTGGCGGAATCAGGGCTGCAGCGGGCCCGGGAGAAGATGCAGAAGACGATGGAGGGTGGAATGAAGCCCCATTCGGAAGACGGCAACGAAAAGCACGTGTCCACGATAGAAGATGATCCTCAAACTCCAGATGTCTTTGAATGCCAGCTCTGTGGCTTCACGGAGGAGGGACTTTCGCCTAAAGTCTGCCGTGTCTGTCAAAGTTCCGATTTCAAGCGTCTTTCCATGGAAGAAAGGCGTATTGCCTCGGATGCGGCTTTCAGGATTCTCGAATGGGAGGATGAGGCACGTGAAAGAGTGAATCGTGTTCCTTCGGGATTCATGCGTGAAATGACCCGGAACCGCATTGAGCAGTGGGCCCGTAAGTTCAACAAATCCCGTGTGACCCTAGAGATCGTCGAAGCAAAATACAATTCTTGGGGAGAAGGTTCCAGAAGTCTTTCCAGTCGGTTGACATGGACCGAAGACGCAAAGGTCAGAATCGAACGAGTTCCGGACTTTATACGCCCCATGGTTCAGGTTGAGGTGGAACGTCAGGCCCTAGGTCAGGGGATGGAGGCGGTTGACGGAGTGATGCTGGACCGGATCATGGAGCAATGGGGTGCACTAAAGAAATTTCATCATGCTTCTTCTGCGTGATCCATCAAAGGACCCATTTCCCATGAATGCAAAACAAAAGACGGTGCAAGCCCTGAAACGGGTTCTGAAGTCGAAAAATAGTGCTCATCGCTGTTATGCCATCCAAGCACTGGGTAAAATCAAGGACACCGTGACACTGGAGGATCTGATTCAATGCCTTGATGATGAAGATGAAGATGTAGTGATCGATGCAATTGGGGCACTTGGAGAGTTGGAGGAACCTCAGTCGGTTCCAGTGTTGCTGGACTGTTACCGGAACATCCCCAGTGGAGAAGTCAAAGTTGCCGTGGTGGAATCTCTCGGGCGCATCGGTGGGGATTCGGTGATTGAATTCCTGACTGAAGTTCTGCAAGGGCGTGGTGAAGACATGGAATGGGCTACTGATGGAGAATGGGATGATTGGTGGGATGCTCAGATCAAAGCCTTGGAAGCCCTTGGGTGTTTGGGGAACCCTCGAGCTGCCCAGACCGTAGCGGACGTCCTATGCGATGAAGACCAGGAAGATCTCATCGAACCCGGTTTTAAGGCTTTGGCAGAAATGGGGAGTACCGGAGAAGGATTGTTGCTGGAATTTTTAGAGCAAGGCACGCCAAAATTAAGGAGAAAAGCAGCAACCAGACTTGCTGGACATTCTGATATCAAGATCGTGGAGGCCCTTGGCCGGGCTCTTAAGGATTCTGAGATCCCGGTTTGCCTGGCATCTGCAGACGCTCTTGCAAGATGTTCTGATCCTTCTGTTTCCCATTTGCTGCAAAAATTATTGAGGCATTCCCAAGAGAAAGTGCGGAGCAGGGTGCTTGTTATTTTGCGTGAAAATGAAATACCAATTCCAGGGCCTGTACTCGAATTTCTGTTGAAAGATGAGAGTGAGGCAGTGCGCGAACAAGCACTGGCCTTCATTGGCGCCCAAGGAATGGTTGAAAAATATGACCTTGTTTATCATAAACTGCGTGACTCTTCCCTCGCTGTGGTCAAAGCCGCAATACGCACTCTCGGGCAATTGGGTGACTCACGGGCTGCTGATACTCTTGGTGCATTGCTAGCCAGAGAAGAACTGACTCCTGAAATGCGTGCAGAATCAGCGCTGGCTCTGGGTCATATGGATGCCGATGAAGTACTCCCCCACTTGACTCATGCTCTTCGGGATGCCGAAACACCTGTCAGGATGAACATCCTGCGTGTCATTGCGCAACAAGGAAATGAGGCATCCTTTGAAATCCTTGTTTCGGCGTTGAAGGGCGAGCTACACCAGGAACCCTCTTCCTGGAATGAGGAGGAGCAGATGTTGGAATCCCCTGAGAATGCACCCTCTTCGGAAAAGAAACCGCAAAGTGTCAAAAAGTCCGAGGAGGTTTCATCAACTGAGCCTCAGGGAAACGAAGAAAAATCAGCGATGCCTGCTCAATCGACACTGGATGCGATTGCCAACGAAAGCTTGGAAATGGAGGGTGATCTCGAGAAAGAAGCGGAAACCACACGCCTGACTTCGGAGGAACAGGAATTCCTTCAGCTCGCAGAGGATAACATCGAACTTGGAGAAAAACTGATTCAGCGTCAAAATCCAGAGGTGGGTCAGGAAATTCGCCGGCTGGCAGCTTCTCTATTGGCAGGTTTCGAGGCCGAAAGGGCTTGGCCATATCTGGTTGAAGCCCTTTCGGATTCCTCTATGGAAGTTCAAAGCACGGCTGCAGAATCTTTAGGGCGTCTGAAGGCCTTCAATGCTTTGATACCGTTAAGTTGTCTCATGAACTCCAAAGAACCCTTGGTTCGGACCAAGGCAGCTGATGCATTGGGAAAACTGGAGAACCCTGAAGCTGCTTCGGTTCTTCTTGATCATTTGGAAGACCCGAACCCTGCAGTCAGAGTCCAAGTGATTAGCTCTTTGGGGAAGCTGGCAGACTTGCTTTCCAAGGAAAGCCTAAAGGAACTGAATCGGAGAATGCGGGATTGCTTGCAGTCCGAAGAAGAAAGTGTCTGCAAGGCNGCCTCAAAAGTGTTGCTTCATGGTGGCGCTTGTTCGGCGGTGCATGATACGATCCGAATGGTTCTGGATACCAAAGGGGAACTTCGTTACGAAGCGGGCATGTTGTTGAGAACCTATGCTTCCCAAGAGGGCAGCAATCAGCTTCTCGATGTGCTGGCATCCCCTCATGAAGACGTATATGGCATGACCATCGAGATGCTTGGGGAAATTCACCGGACGGTTTAATCCTCCATGTGTATACTCTAATTGGAGCTTAACTGAGAAGGAGGGGAAAAAATGAGACAGGAAATACTGCTCGTAGATGACGATCCCTCGATGCGGAACAGCATTTCCAGGAGNCTTCTAAATGAGAACTACCATGTCCTTCTTGCAGATACCCTGAAGGAAGGCCGAAGGCTCTTCGAGAGGCACAATCCTGAGGTTCTGTTGTTGGATCTGAAACTGCCCGATGGGGACGGACGGGAATTGTTTCATCACATCTGTGAAAACAATCCTGAACTACCGGTGATCATTCTCACCGCCTTTCCTGACACTCAGGGTGCGATCAACCTGATGAAAAAAGGGGCTTTCGACTACCTCGTCAAACCCTTTGACCTCAACGAATTAAAAATTCAGATTCGTAAGGCACTAGAGCTGCTGGGTCTCAAAAATGAGGTTCTGCAGCTAAGACAGGGGCGTTACCTCAAGGATTCTGTGCCGGAAATTCATGGGAACAGCACAGCGATTCGAGACCTAAAGGCGTTGATTGCGAAAGTTGCTCCTTCCGATGCCAGTGTCCTGATCACAGGAGAGAGCGGTACAGGCAAGGAGCTCGTTGCGGAACACATCCACCACCTTTCTCTTCGTTCTGATTCACCTCTGATTCCAATCAACTGCGCCGCGATTCCTGACACCCTCCTGGAGGGAGAACTGTTCGGGACCGAAAAAGGGGCATACACCGGAGCGGATTCAAGCCGTAAGGGAATGTTTGAACTGGCACATCATGGCAGCCTGNTGCTTGATGAGATTGGCGAGATGCCCCGTTCACTGCAACCCAAACTACTGAGGGTTCTGGAAACACTGCAGGTCAAACGCCTTGGCGGCAAGAAGGAAATTCTGGTTGACGTGAGAGTCATCTCTGCGACCAACCAGGATTTTTCCGTCAAACTTCAGGAAGGGAGCTTCCGTGAAGATCTCTTTTACCGTCTGAACATCTTTCCTATCCATATTCCTCCTTTGCGTGAAAGGAAGGAGGATATTCCTGAACTGGCGAATCACTTTCTGAATCTTTATGCCCACCAGTTTCGCCTGTCCATCGAGGGCTTCACAGAAACAGCCATGAATACCCTGGTTCATTGGTGCTGGCCGGGAAATGTACGTGAACTGAGAAACCTCGTCGAAAGGCTTGTCATTCTCTACCGTGAAGATAATCGGCTACCCAGGATTGAATATGAATTCCTTCCTCCAGAATTGAAAGGCCAGCCCGTTGATAATTCTCCTTCCTCTATACAGAAATCATTTACTCCAACTGCTGATGTAGCTGGCATCAGCCTTTCTGAAATCGAGGAACAGCATATCCGTGAAGTCTATAGCAGGATGCAGTTCAATAAGTCCCACACAGCACGGAACCTGGGCATATCCCGCAATACCCTTAAGAAAAAATTAACCCAATATGGGATTGAAGATCATTGAAGTCGGGTGTATAGAAATGTGCAGGAAAAAGATGATGGAGGAGCAACACGTCATCACAGAATTCGGTTTCAAAAGGACCCAATCTGGTAGTGCATGCCTTTGGTTTTGGCAGGGTCTGGTTCAATTAAGAAGCGATTAAGGCGGCAACGAAAACAATTATTTTGGAACATTGATGCTGAACGGGATTCACTTTCTTCTGACCTACACCTGCACTCAAAGCTGCAAACACTGCTTCCTACACTGCAGTCCGGATTCTCAAGGGACGATGAAGATGGAGCAGATCGATGCAGTTCTCAGGGAGGCAAAGAAACTCGGCAGTGTTCAGGATATTTATTTTGAAGGAGGAGAACCGTTTCTTGTTTATTCACTCCTGAAGGAAGGGGTGCGCAGTGCCAGACGAATGGGGTTCTCAGTTGGTATCGTCACCAATGGTTTTTGGGCAAAGGATGAAGAGGAGGCCACACAGTGGCTGGAACCTCTGGCACAACTGGGTATTTCAGACCTCAGTATCAGTGATGATGAACTGCATTACGGGAACCTCAGCCATCGTCCTTCCAAAATTGCCCTGGACGCCGCATTAAAACTGGGAATGCCTGCTCGAGCCTTGCGTTGCTTCCGTCCGGAAGTCAATTCTGATGCCGTTTCAGCAGAAAATGGTGGGCTGCCTTACAGTGGAGGCGTGAGCCTTCGGGGTCGTGCTGTGAAATCATTCGCATCCGGGCTGCCAAAGAGGGATCAAGCGTGCTTCTTGGAATGTCCTCATGAAGATCTGGAAGTTCCAAAAAGGGTGCACATCGACGCTTTCGGGAATGTCCAGGTCTGCCAGGGGTTGAGCATGGGCAACTGTTGGGAAACTCCGCTCTCGAACATGTTTCAGGACTATGAGCCCTGGAAGCATCCCGTTTGCGGCCCCTTACTTCAGGGTGGTCCTAACGCTCTCGCTGAGGTTTTCGGATTTTCCGTGAGAGAAGGCTGGGTTGATGAGTGCCACCTTTGTTATTCCTTACGTGCGGCGTTCCGGCAAAAACTACCTGAAGTTCTCGCCCCTCCCCAGGCTTACGGAACTGAAACAGCAGTTTGATTTAAACGCGAACAATCACCATTCCCTTCCCGGGCATTCCGCCCATTACTGAAAAGTTTTTTCAAATTCAACTTTTTTTGCTCCTCAGGTCTTTGACTCAAATCAGTGCTTGATCGGGTACTCTTCATTGAACCAGGAGTTTTTCCTCATGTTCAGGGAAGGAGCATCCCCAGCAAATGTTGGCTTTTTGACTGCAGTCTGTTGACCCGGGTTGATCCGGAACCGGTGTATGTCTTGAACACAGGAATTCACAGGTGGAGACTTTCCCGTGATGCAGGAATAATGGGCTGGGATTCAAACGGAAAAAGCTCACACAACCATCAGGCTTCTATGGCACACGACATTCCGTTCCTTTACGACCTGCTGCTGGTGATTTTATTTTCCCTGCCGGTACTGCTGCTTTTCCGACGACTGGGCCTCTCACCGGTGGCCGGGTTCATTGCTGCGGGAATTCTGATTGGCCCCCATGGGTTGGGGCTGGTGCAAAGCATCAGCAGTGTTGAAATTGCGGCCGAGATTGGTATCGTGCTGCTGCTTTTCATGGTCGGACTGGAGCTTTCGCTTTCCGGGCTGGCGAAAACCCCCTGGCGTGTTTACCTCATTGCCGTCCTGCAGGTGTTGCTGACCAGTGGGATCGGATTTGCTGTGGGAAAACTTCTTGGTCTCGGCAATGGAGCAGCGCTGGTTTCAGGATTCGCGTTGGCGGTTTCCTCCTCAGCGATTGTCCTCAAGGGGTTGGCGGACAAAGGGGAGATTCAGACTCCACTTGGACGTGGTGTGGTTGCGGTTTGTGTCGTCCAGGATTTTGCCATCGTTCCGATGATGCTCGTGGTCAGCATTCTGGTCCAAGGACACAGCAGGCTGGACGTGATCGGCGGACAGTTTTTCAAGGTCCTGGTGCTGGTCACACTGCTTTATCTTTTTGGACGCTTCGTGCTGCCGGCACTGATGAACTGGATGGTGGGCATGCGATCCCGCGAGATATTCCTGCTCTTCACGATTTTAATCCTACTTGGCACAACCTGGGTCTTCTCGCTGGCTGGACTTTCACTGGCTCTCGGAGCCTTTGCCGCAGGACTGATCCTTTCCGAAAATGAATACTCAGCCCAGGTGTTGGCGGAAGTGCTCCCCTTTCATTCCCTGTTTTCAAGCCTTTTTTTTGTTTCGATCGGGATGATGCTCAACCTCGAATTTGTCATGCTGCATCTGGCACCCCTGGCTGCCGTCGCGTTTGGTGTGATCCTGCTCAAGATGTTGATAATCGTCATCATCAGCATGCCATTTGGATTCTCCCTCCGTGAAAGCCTGCAGGGAGGTCTTTACCTGGCCCAGATTGGAGAATTTTCTTTCCTGCTGATGAGTGCCGCGGTTCAAGGCAGCATCATCGAATCCACTGGCTTCCAGTATTTCATTGCCGCTTCAAGCCTTTCCCTGGCTGTCACTCCGCTGATCATGCAGCTTGCTCCGCACATCGCCTGGTACGCCCATTCGCGTTTGAAGCGAGGAATCGTCCGGGAAAGTGATGCGCTACTCAGATCCACATCCCGTCCGCATCCCGCCGTGCTGATTGTAGGCTACGGGGTGAACGGACGAAACGTGGCATGTGTCCTTCAAGAAGCAGGCATCCACCATGAAATTCTCGAATACAATCCAAAAACCGTGGCTGAAATCCGCAATACCGGTGAAATCGCGCATTACGGGGATGTGACACGCCCCGAGGTGTTGCGGCACATCAGACTCGATGAATTCGACAGTGTCGTGCTTGCCATTGCGGATGCGGAAGCCACCCGGCGGGGGGTATCCATCATGCGTGACCTACACCCGGAACTGCACATCCTGGCCCGTACCCGCTTTGTGACCGAGGTCGAAGAACTGCAGAAACTCGGGGCTGACAGCATTGTCCCTGAAGAATTCGAAACCTCCCTCAGGCTTTTCGCCGAATTGCTGGCCCACTATCACATCCCACCCCACATCATTGCCTTGCAGACGGACCTCGTCCGCAGACAAAGCTATGGAATGCTGAGATCTCAAAGCAGCCGGGGGGAACTGGACAGGGAAGTCCAGAGCCTGCTCATGAAGCGCCTGATCGAAGCCGTGCCGATTGTGCCGGACTCGAAAAAAATAGGCAGCACGCTTGGTAAAATGGGGTTTGAAGGAGATTCACGCTGCATGGTCGTTTCCGTTATCCGCGGTGCCTGTCCTTTGCCGGCCCCCTATGAACAGACGGTTCTCCAGGCCCATGATCTGGTTGTCCTCTATGGTGATCATGTTTCCCTCGATAATGCCTTGAAACGCTTTCAATGAAAAAACAGGGAGTGGTTATTTCCTTTTAATGAACTTTTTTCTTTGCCTGGTTTAGGAGTTGATACATTCTTCTAACATCATGAGCATCTGCAGTCCGAGTTACTTGCCTTCATGGCCCCGGAAGAGAGCCCAGGAAATCAAAAATCCCGGCCTCAGTTTGAAATAACCCTTGCTTGCCTTTTTAGCCCGTTCGATTCTGATGATGAAAAACAGCCTTGAAAATACCGGGTTTCTGCTGGTACACCTGATGACAATAGACGCACTACTATTGTTTCTTAAAAAGGATCAAACTTGGAGGTAGAGATAAAGTCAAATATGTCTTGGAATATTCTAACGAGAGAGCATTGATGGAGGAATTGCATCAAGTATGAAAAGGGCAGCCCAAGTTTAGACGGATCTTTGAAAACTTCGACTTTGGTTTACAGACGAAGACGAAAAGGTAGAGTTGAAATGAATTCTAAAAAATGTTTAAAAAACACAGACGAGGAACAAATGAAAACTTCCAAGAACGTCATTAGAAAATACAGAGCAAGGTTGGCTGTGCTGATAGGACTGTCAGTCATAGCAATGGCGTTAATTGGCTGTTCCCCAATGAACCTTGGTCGGGATTTTCCAGTGGAAAAAGTCGGTTCCATCAAGATTGGCGTTACAACCCGGGCTGAAATCCGCGAACGCTTTGGTTCTCCCTGGCGGACCGGTATCGAGGACGGGATGTCGACCTGGACTTTTGGTTACTACAGTTACGATTTTTCAGGAAAAGGACTGGGAAGGGACTTGATGATCAAATTCAACAAAGCGGGTATTGTCCGTTCCTATGCCTTCAATACCACGGAAACCGGAGAAACTCCGAAACCTGATTCCGAATAGTTCGTTTCAAGTTTTTCATTATATATTTTTGAGGTCCCTGTTTCAGAAAAAGAGGCAGGACCAACGTTCCAAAAATCAGGAATAACCTATTTTCCGGCTAAGCAACAGCAACGCCAGGATCACCACTAATCCCAGGATCTGCTGGATCGTCTGAGGTTTGAAACGCATTGCGCCGAGACGTGAGCCAAGGAAGCCTCCTGCCAGCACGGCCAGCAGCAGGGGCAGCATCAGTTCGAGACTCACGGCACCCCGTTGGAAGCGTGCAACCAGACCCGCCATGGAATTGAGCAGGATGAAGACTGCTCCTGAAGCGGCGGCTTCTTTCTCGGTGCCGAGGCCGAAGAGAATGATCATCGGGACCAGGTAAATTCCACCTCCGATGCCGACGGTCCCGCTGACAAAGCCGAGAACCGCGCCCAGCATAAGTGAAACAAATAGCTGAGTTCGCGGATGGAGTTTGAACACCAGACGCAGTTCTCCCTTCCAGTAGATCCTGATGGCGACAAACACCAGGGTCACCCAGAGCAGGAGGTAGAAGACCTCCTTGTCCAGGGCAATCGCCCCGCCCAGGTAGGACATTGGTATTGAGCTCAGCAGAAACACACCGATCAGTTTCATCCGCAGATGCCCTTGACGCCAGAAATTGAAGGTGCCAATCACCGTGACCGCAATATTGAGCATCAGGGACGTGCTAGGGATCCACTCGTAATACACTCCGGCCAGTGCAAGAAGGGGGACATAAGATGACGCACCACCAAGCCCAACCGACGAATAAAGCAGGGCGACGACAAAGAACAAAGCCGCCAAGGCATAGAGCGGGATGATTAAATCATCCATGATTCATTTCTACAGGATTCATGATCAAATTGTGGATAAAGCAAGTTGCTCCATGAGGATTCTAAATGAACTCTCAAACCTCTTTATTTTGATGGAGAGGGATAATTTTATAAGATTGGCGACCCCTATTATCTTATACCTCCCAGGCAAATTGTACATCATAGCTGGAAAATAAGGGCTGGGCTGGGAAAGCATAGGAGACTTCAGTCTGGTTCCTCTCTTAGGAGGTGGAATTTTGGAGACATTGACATTTAAAGGGCTCAACCTAGAATAGTGCTGATCAACATTGTAGGTTCAATCTGATTTCAGGATCTAGAGATGCAAGGAATTCTGAGTCTCAGAACAAAAATCCCATGGGTCATCATTGGATGCTTTCTTTTCCAGGGAACCCTCTTTCCTTCAGACAACTCTTCTGCTCCGAAGCTTGGGACACTGGTTCATGAGCATAAAGTCTATCGTGATCCAAATGGGTTGATTTATTGGCCGATGGACATGCCTGTCTGGATCAGGTTGGCCACCTCTCCCAGGGAAGATGCTCCAAGTTTTCTCCTCAAGAACATATACCAAGAGGATGCTTCTGTTTCAGAGCAGTATGTTAAAAATGGGATCAAGCTCGAAATTCCAGGCAGACAGTTTGTCCGCTGGATCAACTATTTGACCGAGGATGAGGACCTCTACAAATTCATGGCGGATGGTGCTCCGCCCCGGACTGAACTAGGCCTTTTTCAGGCACCAAGATCGGTAAGGGGGGAAACGGTTTTTTACGGCAAGGGTCTGAAAGCCAGGTTGGGTTCGCAGGATGATCTTTCTGGTGTTGAACAGATCCTCATCTCCATTGACGGGAAAGCTTATGTCCCGTTGGAGAAGACCCTCTCACTGAATCAGGAAAAACGATACGACCTCGCTTTTTACGCGGTGGACCGGGTGGGATATACAGAATCTCCAAAGACTTCAAGTTTCATCGTCGATCTCACCCCACCTCAAAGCAGTCACCAAACGGAGAAGAACCTTCTTGAAGATACCCTTTCTCGGGAATCTGTGATTCTCCTCAGCAGTTTGGACACGCTGGCTGGAGTGGACTTCATTTCCTACCGTTTCGACAATGGGACCGATGTCATACGTTATGACCGAGCAGTTGGAATCAGGATGGAGGGTCTCTCGGACGGAAAACATGTTCTACAGTATCGAGGTACGGATCGAGTTCAAAACGTTGAAATCGAAAAGGAATATCGCTTCCATCTGGACCTAACACCTCCCAGGGTAGCCTATCAGGTGATCGGAGACCTCTACCTTGAGGGCATGCGCAGTTATGTTTCCAGTAGGAGTCGCATCAAACTTCAGGCAGATGATATACAGGTGCCTCTGAAACAAATCAAATACCGCATCAACGATTCGTCACCAAAAACCTACATGAGTCCCTTCCTGCCACCGATTCAGCCAGGAAGGTTTATGATTCGTTTCACTGCGATTGACCAACTCCGAAACCGTGCCCCAGAACAATTGTTGGAATTGTTCATGGATCTGGAGCCACCCACGACCAGGATGCATCTCATCGGTCCGAATTTTTCACAAGGAAGCGGGGTGATCTGGGCGACCGGAAGAACGAGGATCAAGTTGAAATCCTTTGATAATGTTTCCGGGTTGAAGCAAATCAAATATCAGCTTGGAGAAGAAGCGGTGCAAGTTTATGAACGTCCTTTCAGCGTGCCCAAGACAGGTCAATATTTATTCCGATACTGGGCCATAGACCGGGTCAACAACCGTGAAATGTTTAAACCGTTGCTGCTGATGGTCGACGAAAGTCCTCCCCAAATCCTTGAGGTTTTCAGTATCAACTCGATTGGAACCGAATCCACAAAAGAAGGGGCCGAGATTCCGATCTATCCACAGCATACCACTTTGTTCCTCAACGCGATGGACAACTCTGCGAGCATCAAGGGGATCTGGTATCAGTTGAACGGAGACGACATGAAGGAATACACTCAGGTTCTCTTTTTAGACCAACCAGGACGCTATCGAATCACCATCAAGGCAGAAGACCAACTTGGCAATGTTTCCGTGAAGACATTGGAATTCATGATTGCCCAAGCAACGGAATAAGGACTGAAACACGGGATTGGGCAGATGGAAAAAACGACTCTTTTTCCTGAACCGGATTTCGGCATCCCTCGTCGAAGTTTTGGATTTGCCGAAGGGTGTGTTTGCTGATTTCTGCTGAACTTTTCCACAGAACCTCTCTGGGGCTTGTTGGTCTGGCATTGCCTTTCTTTTTCCAGGCTTCTGCTGCAGAAACCGGACAGCAAGAAGTTGAAGAAATTCCCAAAATCCTTAAATCATCCGAAATGCGCCTGCATCAGGATGATTCGGGACGTCTGTTTGTTCCCCAAAAAAGTCCTGTCTTCTGGTTCCTTTCGACTTCCGTAGACGGAAGTAATCCTGTGCCGCTTCGGCCTGAAAAGGATTCGAAAGGCCTTCATTCCGTCATCCTTAAGGAAGGAGAAAACCGATTTCCCCATCCCATCGAAGGCCAGGAAGATTTAGTCATCCATGCCGATGGGACTCCACCAATCACCGAACTGCAGTTTCCGGAAACACCGGTTTTTGAAAAATCAGGAACAGTCTTTCTTGGAAAGGACGCTCAACTGTTCTGGTTTTCCAAAGACTCCCTTTCTGGAGTTCGTGAGACCAGAATTTCGGTGGATGGAGGTGATTTTGTCTCATCCGAGAGTCTGAATCTCGACCTCAGCCGCGATGCAGATTACATTCTTCGTTATTATTCGATGGACCATGTGGGTAATGCGGAAGAGTCCAGAAGTCTCCCACTCAGCATCGATCGGACTCCNCCNCNGACAANACTGGTTTTTGAAGGACCTCATCACGGANAATCCGTTTCTTCCANATCTGCCCTGATCCTGGAAAGCANGGACAGTGCTTCAGGAGTGTCCCAAATCCGGTATCGGATTGATGAGGGTCCAGTTCANNTGTTTTCCAAACCGATCTCTGTTGACAAACTTGAACCCGGGAAACACCTGCTTAAGATTTCTTCAGTGGATCAGGTGCAGAATGAGGAACCCTGGTCTGAAATCATCTTTTTTCATGACCAACTTCCACCTCAGGTAGAGATAGTTGTCGAGGGAGGAGAGTCACGTTTTGAAGATGTGGTCTACGTCTCCGCCAATTCGAAAATCCGACTGGATGCAGCGGATCTTCCTGCTGGGGTTGAAGGGCTCACCTTCCANCTTGATGAAGAGGAACCTTCTGTCTACCAAGAAGCCTTCGACGCCCCCAAGGATTCAGGCATCCACTGGATCCGTACGACAGCCACCGACCGTGTTGGCAATTCGGCAAGCCGAAGGCTCAAGCTCTATGTCGACGGAGAACCACCAGTCAGTGATTTTCGAATCGAGGGGGCATTTTACTGGAGCGGGGAGAGAGTGATCATCAATAGCAAAACCCGTCTGGTATTGACGAGTACCGACCTCGAATCAAGGGTTAAAACCCTATGGGTCTGTCTCGGTGAAAAAAAGGGCAAATCACCAGGTAATGGAAAACAGGCAAAAAAGGATGAAGGTTTTTCAGAAGAAGAAAACTGTGAACCCTATGAAAAGGCTCTTCGGTTTTTAAAGGAAGGTTCGCATCTGCTGCGTTTTTTTGCCCTGGATCAGGTTGACAACCGTGAGCAGGAACACCGTCTGTCGATCATCGTTGATAATTCCCCTTGGGCTATTGATGTCAGTGCGACGCGTGAAAAACACCGCAAGCTGTGGCTTTTCGATGANGAAAAAGGGCTGATTGGTCCGGCAGGTCTGGATTTTTTTCTCAGGATCTCGGCTTCTCCCGAAAAAGATGCACCTTCGTTTCTCCTATCGCATGACCCGCAGAGCAAAAAAAAGGAGAAACTTTTTTTCAGCAGCAATGGACTGCAAAGGNTNGAATTTTCGATNCCTGGAACGCACAAGGCTTTCCAGATTCAGATTGATGGCAAAGTGCCCCGGACAAGGGTTTCATTTGCCGGTGCAAAACGTTTCAAGAATCAAAAAACTTTATTTTTCAGTGAGGGCTTGGAAGTGAAGCTGACCGCTAAGGAACCCAACACGGGGCAGCAGTCCGGTGTTGAAAAGACCTATTATTCACTGGACGGTTCCGGCTTCATCCCCTACCAGGATCCGGTACGCATGTTCTTTCATGAAAAGCGTTATGAATTCAGGTACTACTCGGTGGACCGTGTCGGCAACAGTGAATCCATTCGCTCTCTCAGTTTTGAAGTTGACCTGACTCCGNCAAAATCGACCCATGAAATCCTCCCCCCCTATTTCGGGAATATCCTCTCTGCACGTTCATCACTCATCCTCAAATCAGCCGACGGGCTTTCCGGAGTGAAAACGTTGGGTTACCGGTTCGACGACGAGGAGGAGCGGATCTACCGGCGCCCTTTGACGGGACGTATTCTCAAGGATCTGGAGGAAGGACCCCACACCTTGACTTACCTTTCGGAAGACCAGGTAGGAAACCTCGAAAAAGAAAGCCGGATCAAATTCTTCATCGATCATACTCCTCCTGTGACAGGCTTGCGGGTGCTGGGGGAACAGCATGTCGATGAGGATCGTGGCAAAACATTCGTGGCAGCAACAACNCGTTTTCGGGTGCTGGCGAAGGAAAAAATCAATGAGCTGAATCTCATCCGTTATGCCATTGACGAGGGGCCGAAGGAGCCATACAAAAACCCTTTCCTCCTCCCTGAAAGTGAAGGAAGGCATCAAATCAGGTTTGATGCATCGGACCGTGTGGAAAACTTCACTCCACAGGTAACGAGGATCTTTCACCTCGATCTCACCCCGCCNGAGTTGAAACACCGCCTCACCGGCACCACCTATCCTGAGGGAGATCGACTTTACATCAATGCGCAAACAAAAATAGAACTTTCCGCTTCGGATGCAGGCGCAGGAGTCCTACAGATCCTCTGTCGGCTGAATGGAGGGAAAGTCCGNGGGTGCCGCCAGCCCTTCAGCCTGAAAACAAGCGGTCCCTATCAGCTCNAGTATTTTGGTCTGGACCGGGTCAAGAACCGTTCCTCCATGCACCAGGCCCGTTTTTTCGTCGACAGCGAACCCCCGCAGGTTGGCATCCGCACCAGTCCTTCAGGCCGAAAAACCGGAAGCCNGACCACCATCGGNAGGCGGGCTTTGGTTTTTCTGGAAACCGAAGACCGTTTCAGTGGTGTCAAAGAAGTCTTCTACTCGATCAACGGAGGTCCACAAATCCTCTACCGCCGTTCCATCGGGAAACTGCCTAAGGGCGGGAAAATGGAATTGAATGTTCTGGCGGAAGACTGGGTCGGGAATCAGCAGAAAAGCAGTTTTTTCTTCAACATCGAATGAAAAAGGCCCTCTTATTTATCCCACTCCGCCTGTTCTTTTTGGCGTTGTTTTTCTGGAATGTTACGGCCGTTCAACTTCATTCCGAGGAATCTGATGGAGTCCGCTGGTTCCGTCCGGTTGAAGAGGGACTCGGCCGTCTCAGTTTTGATGTTGAACATGACCGGCGAGGTTTGATCTATGTGGCGAACGAAAACGGGGTTTTTGAATACGACGGAAGCCTCCTGCAACAGGTCCCCCTTCCTGAAGGCACTTTGGTGACCACGATGATGAATGCGGAAGATGGCTACCTTTACCTGGGAGGTGAGGGAGTCATTGGTCACCTCGCCCCAGATGCAAAGGGAAGGATCGACTTCATCAGGCTTTGGCAGTCGCAGGCAGATGAAGAGCAAGGCTTCCTGCCGGTGCTCAAGATCTTCAGCCTCGATTCTGGAAAGATCGGATTCCTCTTTGAACACAGGCTGATGATCCTGGAAAAGGGAGAATTCAGGATTTTGACTTCCAACGGTTTCCTCTACGACGCGGTTTTCAATGGTCAGGACGTTTATCTTCTGGACAGTGATTCTGGACTGATGAAGCTTTCCGGAGATGTGTTCGAAGCGATTCCCGGAGGGAATTTCTTTAGGGCTCATGCCATGATTCCTTTGCCTGAAAACAAACTCCTGTTGCTGACCCGTGACAAGGGAGCACTGGTTTATGATGCTTCCAAAGCTTTAAAACCAGGTCAAAATCCAGACGGTGCTGGAGCCTTCCAGCCTCTTCGTCTGGAAGGTGCTGAAGTCCTCCGCAACCGGATCGTCAGCNCCTACCTCAGTNTTGATCAGCAACGTCATCTCGTTGCACTTGTCGGTGCCGGACTTTTCGAAATCAATCTTCGTTCCATGAGCATGATACCGCTCAATCCAAGATTCGGNATTCANGATGAAGAAATCTACAGAATCAGCATGGACCAGCGAGGTGGAGTCTGGCTCGCAACCAGCAATGGAGTCAGTTCTGTTTTTCCCTTTCATGAAATAGCTTCACCGGCAGAGAAGGAAAAAAAGGAAAGCCCCGCTTTTGCTTCACTTATCCGTGGTATGCAGACAATTGCGGAGGACTTGGATCTTTTTGAAGGAACTTTCTTTGAAAAACCCGGAGGTGTGCCAAGCCTGCTCGAATACCCGTCGACCTTTCTCATCCTTCCCTATGAACAGAATGCACTGCGTTTTCTGTATGAAGCCAATGACATGCATCATCCTGAAAAACTTAAGTTCCAGACTTATCTTGAGGGCCTGGAGGAAGGCTGGTCCAAGTGGTCTGAACGACGCTTTCGTGAATACACCAACCTGAGTTGGCGTGATTACCGTTTTCATGTCCGTGCCCAGAGGGCAGACGGAACAACCAGTGAAGCCTCGACCTATTCCTTCCGTATACTTCCTCCCTGGTATGAGACCTGGTGGTTTTATGCCTCACAGGTGGGGTTTCTCCTCTTCCTGTTGGTGCTGGCCGGGGTGGTACGCGGTTATGGTTGGGGGGAGAATCTGTCGGATTACATCATCGCCGTCGTTGTGCTGGTGATGTTTGTCTACCTTGATACCCAGACCGAAGTCTACATCGAGGGTTTCGCAGAAGATGTGCTTTACATCAAAGTCCTGCTCATGGTGGGGATGGGCCTCATGATCGAACCCCTACAGCATCTGACCAAACGCGGATTCGCCCGCATCCACATCGGTGGGGATCCACTATTGAGACGTTACCAAGACGAACTGACCGAACTTGGTGACCGCATTTATTTTGTCAAGAACATGGAAAAGGCGATCGCAAAAGCCCGAAAGAAACCAAGACCGATCAGTCTCATCCTCTTCGATTTCGACCACTTCAAGAAAATCAATGATGATTACGGGCTGGAATGCGGAGATGCAATGCTGGTACAGCTGGCCAACATCATGCGGCGCAATGCTCGTGATGGAGATATCCTGGCTCGCTACATGGGGGAAAAATTCATCATCGGACTCTTTGACCTCACCTCAGAAATCACCCTCCATGTCTGTGAACGTNTGCGTCATGATATCGAAAATCATGAATTNACCCATGATGAACACAAAATCCACCTCACCGCCAGTTTTGGGGGAGCACGCTACCCGGATGTTTGTGCCGAAGAGTTGAGCCTTGAAGCCCTGCTGGATGAAGTCGATGAAGCCCTGACTGAAGCCAAGGAGCGCGGGCGAAACCAGTCGGTGGTAGCACCGGTCATCAAGGAGGCTGCTTAAACATGGATTCCCTTAAAACTTCTATGGGCCGTTCCTGAAATAGGAAAATCTAAACGGNTCAAAGGAACATTTTTACAGTTTCGATGACATCCTGCCTCTGGTTGAAGAATTGGGTTTCAAGGGATTTGGATGATTGGGTGGGATTTCAGCTCGGTCCACCCGAGAAAGTCCTCTTCAATATCTTTTGACTCTTAAGACTTGTTCCCTGTGCTTGGGAACAAANCACTTCTCATACATGACCGGATAGCTGGCTATCCATTATACCTCTTCAGCTGGATACTGCGGTATCCAGTTCTTTTCTTGCTTTTAGCTTTTCAGAAGATGATTCAGGAGATTTTTAAAGGCATAAAATGAGTCATTCAAACCAGTTGGGGGGGATGTCTGTTTGATGAGGACAATTGTCAGTGGTTCAGGTATATGCATTGCAGAAAAGATAATATGTTTTTTAGCAGTTAGTATTTCTGCAAAATATGGAGGCGTTGATAGTTAAAACCTAAACCTGTCTGAGATTTCGATGATTGACCTGGAACAACAGGCTTATAGTATGTCGGAAGAGGCGGGAGAGGACAGTCGTGGAATATGGGAACCGACGCTTCTACGTAGCGTACAATCTGGAAAGTTGAGCACCTATTGCTCCAACCTAAAAAGCCTAAATTACAACCATAATCCCCTTACTCTTCCCCAAAGAAAAGCTGTTAGAAGAATTATAGATTGAAGACTATAGGATAACGGTGACTCGAATCCTAAGTGTTTTAAAAAAATTGTCATGATGATAATTTATTTAAGACAAAAGTTTTTACATTCGACACACAATTGGTTTGTTCTATAAAAGAAAGATTCGTGGGTCTTCGTTAGNAGGAAGCATGTGTCATCTCTGGCGTCAGAATTCCCAGAGCATGATTAGAAATAACTNCAAAAACTAACTGTACTTACAACGCTNNGAATCAAGACAAACTAAGAGAGGAGATGAGTGAGACACCTGGGGAGCGATTCAGGAGAGAATACCTGGCAATCAAAGAGAAGTATCGCAAGAAACAAGAGAGTTGAAACCATTCTCCCAGTGACTGACGGGTTCAATGAATAGATTCTTGACTCCAAACTTTTCCAACCTCTGCGGGAGTCCTAAGCAGTAAATTCAGATCCATTGTCGGATCTGAGATGGCTCGGCAGACCAATCTTTAGAAACTGCTCTAAAAAGACTTCGACGACATCCTGAGCTTTGAAGTTTCTTCTGACCTTCATCGCTGTAAATTCCCGGCGGTATTCATCGATCAGGGTCAGAATCCTTAAAGGTCGACCATCTTGTGTTCGGTCTGCAACAAAATCATCAGACCGGATTTGGTGTTTGAANACGGACCTCAATTGGACGCAGGACCCGTCAATGAACCATAACCTGCCTCGCTTCAACTGCTTCATAGACAACTTGAGTCCTTCCTCCCTCCAGACTCCTNCCATNTACTTGTGATTGAATTGCCATTTCCTATGCTTTTTTTTCGTTTTGAATTGGTGGTATTAACTGGAGTCTAAAGCCAAAAAAAAATCCCAAGGAGGAATGATTTGATGAAGAATGAACCATCCGTTGAATACATAGTGATGAGTGTCCCTCTGANCCCAAGGTGTTGAAGGATTTGGTGTCGCCTTTTGTTGAAATGGAGGAAAAAACCTGAAAAAAAAACTGAATGGATTTAAAATTTTCTAATCGGTTTGTTCATTTTGGAAAACTGGTTCTATTCAAGGCCTACGCATATGTGTGAAATCCATAACACTGTGTAGCCCTAATCAATTGAGAAAAGGAACNNTTGTAATGAAAGATCCTTTACACTGGATGCCAGTTAAATACAAGTTTCCCCTTACCATTGCNCTCATCTGTCTTGTGTCAATTGGNCTGAGTGGTGGAGTCGCATATTACACCACACGGTCCTCTCTGAGCACTCAGATTCTGAGCAATCTCAAACTGATGACCCAGGCACGAGTCCAGAATGTAAGTGCTTATCTGGATACGCTCAAACGCCGAACGGAAGACTTCGCATCAGACGGCTTCATAAGAGATGCTACCCGGCGGATCCAGGAGGGCGGTAACAGCGATCTGCAGAGGGCTCTCAACGGTCATTTGCTGAAGAACAAAGTAAGCATCGTGGAAGATTTTTTTGAGACATTGGTTGTGGGAAAAAATGGATTCGTACTGGCGTCGTCTATGCCTGAAAACGTGGGCGCAGATCTTTCGGGTGAGGATTATGTTCGTGAAGGAAAGAAGGGGATGTATACGGGTCGTGTCCATGGCCCTTTGTTGGACACTGGACGAGCCTCGTTGGAGGCATCGGCTCCATTGACGGATAAGGAGACGCATCACTTCTTGGGAGTGATTGTGAACCGGATTGACCCCCAAAGCCTGTCGCAGGTGGTGCGCAATGGTTACCCCCCAGAAGCGCGCCAAATGATGGATCTAAAGACAGAGGGTGGAACTCGGGACTGGTACCTTGTGAACTCAAACGACCTTCTGCTTACGGCTACTCGATTCCTCGATTTTGAAACGGTGTTTTTGAAAGTGAAAGGCTGGGTGCGTAGTCTGCCGCCCGCAGATGATCAACAGTCTCGGGCATCCGGAATTCGGATGAGCTATCGTGGTAAAGAAGTCCTTGCAGTATCAGCAAAAGTGCCCGGCACTCAGTGGGCTATGGTCTCCGAGATGGAGACGAGTGAAGTCTATCATCCAATCACGTTGGTTCGTCAACGCCTTATCGTAGTGGCAATTGTCGTGGGAACATTGACAGCCATCCTGCTCCTGTTTCCTTCAAAATTCTTAATCGGCCCTATTTTGCGGCTTCGTGAGGCGGCCGGTCAGATTGAAAAGGGGGATCTTGGTGTGTCCGTGGAAATTGAATCGAAGGATGAAATCGGACAGTTGGCTCAGGCGTTCAATCAAATGTCGACCAGGTTGCTCGCACGTGCGCAGGAAGTTGAAAGATACACTAAAGATCTGAAGGATCGGGAAAATGAGGTTCTCTACGAGAAGAATCTTCTGATTGCTCTGGTTCAATGCATGAGTGATGGGGTGACCTTTATCGATGCACGAGGAATAACCGCTTTGCATAACTCGGCCGCAGAGCAGATCACACATATTGACGGGTATCTTGAACTTGCCAACGAACAAAATCTTTTCTTTAAAAATGGAGAATCTGCTACGGATGACAAAGATCAAAAGAACAAAGTAGGCTATGGAGAACAAAGAACCATTCAGATTGATGATCATTATTACGAAGACACTTATACCCCTGTTTATGACGACGGCGGGGAGTATTTAGGCATCGTTATCGTAAGCAGGGATATCACCGAGAGGAAACAGATTGAGGAACGCCAACGTCAGCAGGAAAAAATGACCGTTATTGGAGAACTCTCAGCAGGTATTGCGCACGAACTGAACACCCCTCTGGCATCCATTGCCATGTTCTCACAAATGCTGGTGGAAGAATGTCCAAAGGAATCTTCTTTTCGTAATCATGCCGAAGTGATAATGAGAAATACCCAAAGCTGTAAGAAGATCATTCAGGGATTATTGGACTACTCTGCCAAAAGCCCCGCACAGAAGAGCGAGTTTGATGTGAACACTTGTATCAAAGAGGTCGTTAACCTTTGCACGCCTTTACTGAGCCTGTCTGAAGTATCTGTGGGGGTGAAAATCGATTCAAAATTACCGTTGTACACAGGAGACCAAGAACAGATACGCCAGGTGTTTACAAACTTGACCATGAACTCCATACAGGCCATGCAAGATGGAGGTGTTTTGAAAATCCGAACTTCATTCAACAAGGAAAATGAGGGGAATGCCATCTTCATCGATTTCACAGACAATGGAAAAGGCGTTCCGTACGATCAACGTGAAAAAATTTTTGAACCGTTTTTTACGACTAAACCTAAAGGCATTGGTACTGGCCTAGGACTCTCTTTATCAAAGAAGATCATAGAGGCTCATGGGGGAAAGCTTGAGCTTCTGAACCTGCAATATGATGGAGGACACTTCAGGATTACACTGCCCCTTGTATCCCAGGAAGAGTCTGTTGAGGCATGAATCTTAACGACTTACACATCACTAAAACAGGATCTGCAGAATTTGCAAACACACATTTTCCATTAAATTCAAATCATGAACCGTGCTGCACTGATAGTCGATGACGATGCCGATATAAGGACCGGGTTGAGCCTCATCCTCAGGAAGAATGAGGTGGAATGCGGGTTCGCTGCTTCTGCTCAGGAAGCACTTGAGATCCTCAAACACCAACACTTTGGTCTCGTCTTCACAGACCTGAAAATGCCTGAAATGGATGGTCTGGAGTTGCTCCGGGTGATAAAGAAGCGCTGGCCCAAAACGATTGTCATCGTTATCACGGGTTTCGGAAGCATCGAGACTGCTGTTGAGGCAATGTCCGCAGGGGCGTATCATTACATCACCAAGCCCTTCTTTAACAATGAGATTCTCATTACCTTGGAACGGGCTCTCTACGAACAGGAACTGACGGATGAACTGATCTATCTCCGTGCAGAGGTGGAGAAGAAGTACAGTTTCCATAACCTTATAGGTCGAGACCGGCAGATGCTCGAGGTGTTCGAACTCGTGCGGAAGGTCTCTGCTTCAACAGTGCCCGTGTTGATCAGGGGGGAGAGTGGAACAGGCAAGGAGCTTGTTGCACGTGCAATCCACTACCTCAGTGACCGCAAGAAGAAACGTTTTTTGGGGCTGAATACCGCTGCGCTCCCTGATACTCTGCTGGAGGCGGAGCTTTTTGGCGTTCGCAAGGGGGCGTTCACAGGTGCGGACATGGATCGGGAGGGTTTGTTCGTTCAGGTAACAGGCGGCACGCTTTTTCTCGATGAAATTGGGTCCATGTCTCCGTTGTTTCAGAGCAAGCTGCTTAGAGCCCTTCAAGAAGGAGAAATCATTCCACTTGGTACGACAAACCCCATCAGTGTCGATGTGCGGATTCTTGCGGCTGCAAACCTTGAGCTTGAGGAGGCTTTAAGGTCCAGGCATTTCCGGGAAGACTTGTATTTCCGTTTAAACGTGGTTGAGATACATATTCCTCCCCTTCGTGATCGCATCGAAGATATTCCACTGCTGGTTGAGCATCTGATCGGAAAACTTGTTGAGGAGCAGGGTATTACTCCCAAGAAAGTGACTCCAGCAGTCCTTCGGGTCCTCATGTCATATCCATGGCCAGGAAATGTTCGGGAACTTGAGAATGTTATCCATCGGGCAGTGATCGTCTCCGAAGGCGAAGAGATTACACACCGCGACATTGTGTTCAAAGACGAGCGTTTTGTTACAGTGGCTTCGTCTGATAAGTTCTATGGCCTCCCTTATGATCAAGCAAAAGAACGCGCCATCGAGCTTTTCCAACGTGACTATGTCTCTCGCATTCTTGAGACAACCGGAGGAAATATCACCCACGCAGCTGAAAATGCCGGGATGACTCGCGCAGCCCTTCGCCGCATCGTGAATAAGCACTCAATTGTTGTTGAAAAGGAGAACGAAATAGAAAAAACGAATCAGGATGAGTCTTAGCGGAACCCCTAATTCGGTCATAGACAGGTCAGACAAACCGTACCCACATCCTGGGACCATAGAAAAGAAATCAGAGTCACTCGATTGGTGGTTCAACAAGAATTTCGGTGTTGACCGAGGTGGCGATGAAACATCCTCGGTGGGCCTTTTCATGAAGTTTTTGTAGTTCCACCTGGCTCGGTCCTTCCCCACTGAAGCAGACCACTGGGCGCAGGACGACTCGGGTCATGCACATCTTTCCATTTCCATTTTTCTCAAGAAAGCCGATGGCCTCGTCTTCGTAACTTTCGACCTTCCACTTTCCGATGGCTGCCATCGCAAGAAAGGTCAGCATGTGACAACTGGAAAGCGAGGCAACAAAAAGCTGTTCCGGGTTATTGCGTTCGGGATTGCCTGAAAAATCGGGGGCGGAAGAACCTTCCAGGACGGTTCCGTTGGGAAAACGAATGATGTGATTGCGGTTGAAGGTCCTGAGTTCGAAATCGGCTTGGTCACTTTTCCATTGGAGGCTGCTTGTGAATTGAGACATATTGTTCTGTTGAGGGTTTCAAGATTTAAAGGTTAAATTTTGACGGAATGTCAATGTGAACACGACCCTAAAAGTGTGGCTGGATACTGATGGAAGTGCGAACGGAATTGGTGATGAAACCGCTTCGCTTCGCCTTGAAGTGGATGTCCTCCTGCTCTTTCGAGGTGGGTAGATTACTTCCGGAAAACAGAACCTGCGGTTGAAGGATGACACGATTCATCATGACCCGTCCCCTCGAATTTTCCTCAAGGAATCCTTGAGCCTGGTCGTTGTAGGTCTGAACCAGCCAATTTTTCAGCGAGGCTATGGCGAGGAAGGTCATCATGTGGCAACTGGAAATGGCGGCGACCAGCAGGTCTTCAGGACTGATCAGTTCAAGGTTGCCGGTGTATTCCGGTGCCGATGTCGCGTTGATCGCGACTCCATTTTCAAAACGGATCACATGGTCACGGTTGAAGGATTTGATGTTGAAATGTCCTGTATCACGTTCCCAATGGATGCTGGTTTTGTGTTGCCCCATCTGAAGTCCTTCTTCAATGGACCTTTTTGATTTTAGCCTTGAGCCCCTCCTCAAGTTACGGAATGGTTGGATTTCAGAGTTGAGAGGCCAACCAGCTCATAAAGCGGACACCAGCTCATGGTCCCGGTCACCAGCGGGATAAAGCCGAGGAGCCCCCACCAGCTGTTGTAGAAATCCCCGAAGGTACTGATGACCACTCCGAAGATGATGCGTGAAATCTGGTCGATAGTACCGACATTGCGATTCATCCTTAATCTCAATAATGGTTTTTTTGATGGTTTATCTATTTTGTAGGAAATTATGACCGGACCACTATCCGTAAACATACTAATTGTTAGCTTGTGTTTCAGCCCATCACAATGGGGATCCCAAAATCCGGGAAGGTTTCCACATCCAACTCTCTCGGACACACATTAGGAGGCATTCATGCAGAGCGTTTTCGAACAGAATCTGGAACGTCTGGTTCAGAAGTACGATCAACCCGGTCCACGTTACACCAGTTATCCTACGGTTCCGGTCTGGTCCTCAGGAAGCTTTGGCAGAGAATATAAGGAAGCTCTGAACGCTGAAGGGGATCAGGAGCGTGGAATTTCGATCTATATTCACATTCCCTTCTGTCGCACGCTCTGTACCTTTTGCGGCTGCAACAAGGTCATCACCCGTGATAATGAATTGGTTGAGCGATACCTGAAGGCACTCGAACAGGAAACCGCTTCAGTCGCCAATCAACTCGGCAGACGTAAGACTCTGTCGCAGCTTCACTTGGGAGGAGGCACCCCGACCTTCCTCAATCTGGACCAACTGACCCGGGTGACGGAGATGCTGCGGCGTCACTTCGATATCGATCCGGGTGGTGAATGGGCGTTGGAGGCCAATCCCCGGGTGACTACGGGGGAGCAACTTAAAGGGCTTTTCGAACTGGGTTTCCGTCGTGTCAGTTTTGGCATCCAGGATATGGATTCCATGGTGCAGGAGGCAATCAACCGAAAACAAACTGCCGAACAGTCTCAGGCCGCTTTCCAAGTTTCCAAAAAAATCAAATACCAGAGCATCAACTTCGATCTCGTTTATGGACTTCCCCTGCAGACCCGGTCAAAGTTTCGCAGGACACTTGATGCGGTTTCCAAAATGCGGCCTGATCGGTTGGCGGTATACAGTTTCGCTCACCTGCCCTGGATGTTTAAAGCCCATGAGCGGGCTTTGCGTCAGGAGGATCTGCCCAGTGCACAGGAAAAGATCGGACTCTACCTCGACACGGTCCGGCATTTCACTGGAGAGGGCTATGTGATGATCGGTATGGATCATTTTGCACTTCCTGATGATGAATTGGCCCTGGCTCTCAAAAACAGGACTCTGCATCGTAATTTCATGGGATACACCACCCTTCATGGACTGGCACAGATCGGGCTCGGTGTCTCGGCTATTTCGGATTTTGGTGACAGTTACTGGCAGAATCCAAAAAATCTAAGTGAATACATGGAACAGGTCTCTGACCCCAAACCGCAACGTGGAATGAAGCTCGACCCGGACGACCAGTTACGCAGGGAAGTCATTGAGAGGTTGATGTGTCATGGAGAAATCCGATTTGATGAATTCGGGCAAAATGACTTTGATTTTCGGGAGTATTTCCAGGAAATCTGGAAACCCTACGAAGAATTTGCCAAAGACGGGCTGGTGCTAATCGAACCGGATCGAATCAAACTCACCGAAAGTGGTCATCTTTTTATGCGTAACCTGGCGATGCCCTTCGACCGCTACCTTCAATCCTCCTCCTCCCCCCGGTTTTCCCAGACGGTATGATTCTGGTTGGCTATGTTATAGATAAATGTTGCTTATTGGGGCAAATCCCGTAACCCGGCGCACAATGTGATGGGAAATGTACGAAAACACACCCATACCCCCTGTTTGCGTGCGGCGCACAGGCAGGTAACGCCAGGAGAGTAGAATCTGCTCCACAAGAACAGGACTGAACCCTCCCTTCATTCCCATATGAAATTTGGACACCTCCAGCAATGCTGTCATTCTGCGCACAGTTGCAAGGCGGAGTCGCAGAATCCATTCGCGTCAGTTGTGGATTCTG
>NYUB01000049.1 GCA_002683785.1 Deltaproteobacteria bacterium | reverse complement strand
GACAAAACGGATACTGCTGGCCGCCAACAGTTCAAGCATTTGGTTGTAAAGACGGATGCTTCGTGTCAGTCGGTCGAGTCGAGCCACCACCAGGACAGAGACTTTGCCCTGTTCGATCTGACCGATCAGTTTGGCTAGCTTCGGCAGTTCCAAGGAAGAACTGGTTCCTTCCTTGTCACGATAGATTTTCTTGATTTCCAGCTTGGCTTCTTTCGCCCACTGATTGATTTTTTCCGTTTGTTGCTTGAAGCTCAACCCATCAGGTGTTCCGATGGAAGTATTGAGCCTGATGTATCCAAAAACCGGCATGGGAGTCTATTCCGGGGCTACCTTGAGAAACAGGAGTGAATTCCTGTGGATCGAAAAATGGATCAGGAAATGATGTTTCCTGGTTAACGAAAGATATGGACCGATTGTCTTAGGTTCCATATCATAATGAATATGGTTTTATGAAACAAAAAGATAGTCGTAAAACGCTGTTCAAGGGTCAAGTCCAATTCAAGAAGGAACAGGCCGTGAAAATCGTGTTAAATCAGGGTTTCAGCTTTGATACAATCAAATTATGATAGTATCTGAAAAATGGATTATCTCATGTCTGCCTCGGAAAACAGTTCCTAGCGGCCTGGCTTAAAAAATATTGATGAGCTAAAAGGAGGAGTATGGCTTTTTCCACAGAATTACGCTCAGATCTGGTGAACCTGCTTGGTTCTGAATGGGTCAAGGACGATCCAGTCACCCTTTACACCTACCGTTGTGACGGCCTGACACTCTACACCGCACCACCGATGGGGGTCGTGTATCCAGGAAACCGCGACGAATTGGTGGAAGTGGTAAAAAAACTCCACACCCTCAAGATCCCTTTCGTGCCCAGAGGAGCGGGAACCGGACTTTCCGGTGGTGCCGTGCCCCAACAGCAAAGCGTGATCATTGAAATGGCACGTTTCAAGGAAATCCACGACATAGACTGGATCAACCGAACCATCACCATTGGCCCCGGAGTGATCAACCTGAGGATTTCGGAAAAGGTTCAACCGGACGGGTATCACTACGTTCCGGATCCTTCCTCTCAAAAAGCCTGCACCATCGGAGGTAATGTTGCTGAAAATTCCGGAGGCCCGCACACCCTCAAATACGGAGTGACGGTAAACCATGTGCTCGGTCTGGAAATGGTCCTGCCTGACGGGGAAGTGGTGGAACTGGGCGGTAAGCATTTCCCCATCCTCGGCCCGGATATGCTCGCATTGGTAATCGGTTCGGAAGGTACCTTTGGCATTGTCACCAAAATCACCTGCAGGCTGACTCCAAATCCGGAAAAGGCGATCACCCTGCTTGGGATTTTCGATAGTGTCCACAAAGCATGTGAAGGAGTTTCTGCCATTGTTCGAAAGGGAATCATTCCCGCAGCCATGGAAATGATCGACAAGGTCACCATCTATGCCGTCGAACAGGCCTTGAAACCCGGCTTTCCCACTGATGCCGAAGCGGTGCTGATTATTGAAGTGGACGGACTCATAGAAGGTCTGGAAGAAGAAGCCCAAGCCTCTGAAGAATTGCTGCTCCAAGCTGGAGCGAGGGAGGTCAAGTGGGCTCGTGATGATGAGGAACGTGCCAGGATCTGGCGTGCACGGAAGGAAGCCTTCGGTGCCATCGGCCAGATTTCTCCGAATTATTACGTCCAGGACGGTGTCATTCCACGCAGTTCCCTTCCTGAGGTTTTGGACAAGATCGCAGAAGTTGGTAAAAAGTTCAGCCTCACGGTGGCCAACGTCTTTCATGCCGGAGACGGCAACCTGCATCCGTTGATCCTATACCGTTACGACATTCCTGAAGAAGTGGAAAACGCTCATCATGCAGGCGAGGAAATCCTTTCCATCTGTGTTGAATACGGAGGATCCCTTTCCGGAGAACATGGAATCGGGATCGAAAAAGCATCCTGGATGGATTCAATTTACAACAGTGAAGATCTGGAAAATATGAAAAACATCCGTGAATTTTTCAATCCAGGCGAACTTTTGAATCCTGGCAAGATCTTTCCCCAACCCGGACGCTGTGCCGAAGTCAAACATCCCTCGGGAGTTCCTGATAGCACCGGGGAGCGTCCACGAATGGTGGCAGCCAAATCAGGAATTGCTGTATGACCCATACCGTGGCAGAAAATGCTGCACCAACGGTTTCCGAATTCGTTCCTCAAAGCGTGGAACAGGCCCGGGAGTGGGTACTGGAACGGATATCGTTGGAACAGTCGATCCGCATCCACGGAAACGGGACCTCAGGCCATAGCGATCCCATCTCCTTAGAGGAAGGCGGGTGTTTCCCCGTGAGCAGCCAGGATTTAAAAACCATTCATTTTTTCGACCCTGATGACCTGGTGGCAGGCATGCAGGCGGGGCAGACCGCTGCAGAAATGCAACAACTGCTGGCCCAGAAAAAGATGCAACTAATGGTCAACCCCTGGTATCCCGATTCCACCCTTGGAGGGATGGTCTCCGCCAACATCAGTGGACCGAACCGGATGAATATGGGAGGACTGCGAGACTCCCTGATCGGAATTGAATACATCAATGGTAGAGGAGAACTGGTCAAGGCTGGAGGCAAGGTGGTCAAAAACGTAACCGGTTATGACCTGACCCGGATGATGATCGGGCACCTTGGCGGCCTGGGGTTGATCACTTCGGTCAATTTCAAAATCCAGCCCTTTGTCATTGATCCCCATGCCCTTTTTCTGGAAACCGATTTACAAAACTGGCAGAACGCTGTTGGCCTCCTTCAGTCCAGACGGATTCCTCTCGACTGGATACAGGCCGTCAGTGCCTCTGCAGAAGGCAACCGGATTCTGCTTGGTGCAGGGTTTTCGGGAAACCCGGAACGTCGAAGCAGGATCGCCAACGAACTGCAGGATGTTTTCGGAGAAAAAAGTTTCATGTTGGCCGATGGCGATGATTCCCCGGAATGGCCCTGCCTCCCTGGCAAAGAACGTTTCAACGGATTTCTTCCGGCCTACCTCGAACACTGGCAGATAAACCAGCCTGGGCTCCATCTTCAGGCCTCGCTTCCGACAGCGGACATTCTTGAACTATCTCTGGAAAGCCTGTCTGCATGGGATCCGAGAATGATCATACATCCTGTTGGAGGAGACCTGCATCTCTTCCTCGGCGAACAAGACGGAGATCGACAAAAGAAATTTATTCAGACTTTATTAAAATGTCTGCCCCGGCAGTCTTCCAACATGAGGCTGCTCCGTTCCGCCCCGGAAGTTGGATTTGAGCACTTGGGACATTTTGCAAAACCTCCGGGCTATTCTCTGAGCTGCAGACTCAAGCAGCATCTTGATCCCGAGGAGCTTTTTGATGCTCCCTACTACAGGATGTAGCACTCATCAAGAAGATTCATTGCCCCTGATTCAATGACTATGGAAGCATCGACACCGGCCAAGGTGAATTCGGAATTGACGAATCAGTTTCGTGGAGCGAAATTCGATAACATCCTCAAATGTATTCACTGCGGGCTTTGTCTGGACAACTGCCCCACCTACCGTGAACTGGCAGACGAGAAGGATTCCCCGAGAGGCAGACTCTACCTGATGCGCGGGCTCTGGGAAGGAGAGCTTGATCTGAACCCTGATGTGATCGCGCCTCTGGACCGCTGCCTTGACTGCCGGGCCTGTGAAAGTGTCTGTCCCTCCGGAGTGCCCTACGGGGAACTGCTTGAAAAAACACGAGGGATTCTGATGGACCACCGCAAGCAGTCCTTCAAGGAAAGGCTGGCCCGGGCCTTTTTATTGAAGGGTCTTTTCCGGTCCACATCCGCTCTCGCCACCACCAGTCAACTTTTACGCCTCTATACCTGGACAGGCATTCCAAAACTCATCACAGGTAGTTTCATCAGTCGTCTTCTGCCCAGAAAATTCGTCTTCAGCCAGCACCTGCTTCCAAATTTTTCAGGAAAATCCTTTAAGAAAAGACATGCCGACGTACTTCATGCCCCAACCAGGACAGAGACTCCAAAGGAACGCGTCGGATTGTTCAGCGGTTGCATCCTCGATGTTTCCGAAGCAGAAATCCACGAAGCAAGTTTGACCCTTCTCAGGGCAGCTCGGTATGAGGTCGTCGTTCCAGGGGATCAGGGATGCTGTGGTGCCCTGCATGTCCACAACGGTGAACGTAANACGGCTCGGGAACTAGCCGAAAAACATCGTAATGCCTTTGAACCACGCAAGCTGGACCGNATAGTCACGAACGCTGCTGGCTGCGGAGCCCAGCTCAAGGAATTGCATCACCTCTTTCCAGAAGCTCCTGAAAATGAAATCGGCAGGTGGAAGGAGCTTGAAAATAAAACCATCGACCTGCTTGAGTTGATCGCTTCGGAAACGAAAGTCCTGGACCAACTGAACTGGAGTTCCGAACCGGTGACCGTCATTTATGATGCCCCTTGTCACCTGATGCATGCCCAGGGAGTGGATGCAAATCCTAGAAGACTGATTGGCAGTCGTTCCGGAGTAAAACTGGTACCGCTTCCAGAATCCCATTGGTGCTGTGGTTCTGCAGGAATCTACAATCTGGTGCAACCCGAACTTGCAGGTTCGGTGCTCCAGCGCAAGATCGATTCGATCCATGAAACCATCAAAGCCCATCCTGAAACCCGAATCCTGCTGACAGCCAATCCGGGCTGTCTCTACCAGATCCGTGCCGGCATCAATCAGGCAGGGATTCCCCTGGAAGTGATGCATTCGGCAGTTTTTCTTGCAGGACGTCTGAAGACCTGATGGATTCCGCATCCCGCTTTCTGATTTCCCTCTTCGAGCAAGCAGTTAAAAGCGCTCAGCCCCGCTACTGCCTACCCGGTCACCTTCCTCCTCCGGCGAAAGGCCGCAACGTAGTGNTTGGGGCAGGAAAGGCTTCAGCGGAAATGGCCAAAGTCCTGGAAAACCATTGGCAGGGACCTCTGGAAGGACTGGTGGTTACCCGCTACGGCCACCGAGTAGCCTGTGAGACGATTGAAATTCTGGAAGCAGGACATCCCGTACCGGATGAATCCGGGGTCGATGCTTCCAGAAAGATGCTCGAACTNGCTCGAAGTCTGGGACCCGGTGATCAGGCCATCTGTCTCATCTCCGGAGGAGGTTCTGCATTGCTCACCCTCCCTGCAGAAGGACTGAGTCTGGAAGACAAGCAGTCCGTCACCAACTCCCTGCTTGGTTGTGGAGCAACAATCCACCAGATCAATGCTGTACGCAAACACCTATCCGCCATTAAGGGAGGCCGGCTGGCGGAGGCATGTGCTCCTGCTTCGATCCTCACCCTGNCGATTTCGGATGTGCCCCGTGACGATCCGGAAGTGATCGNATCNGGACCNAGCGTTCCAGATCCAAGCACCCTGGGGGACGCANTGAACGTTCTTCAGCATTTTGACATTCATGAACCCGAAAGTGTCATCAGGCATCTTCAGCAACCATCGAATGAAACACCCAAACCTGGAGGACCTTCCTGGGAACATTGCCGTTATCAGCTGATCGCAAAGCCCCAGCAGTCCCTGGANGCAGCCGCAGAGGCCGGGCGGAAAGCCGGGTTGAATGTGATCATCCTGGGTGACAGTCTTGAAGGCGAGGCACGGGAAACAGCGATTGTTCATGCCGGCATCGCCCGGCAGGTTCTCCGCCATCGTCAACCCCTCCTTCCTCCGGCGCTGATCCTTTCCGGAGGAGAAACCTCGGTCACTTTGAAAGGCACAGGCAAAGGTGGCCCCAACACCGAGTTCATCCTCTCCCTGCTCTGTGAACTGAGGGGCGAACCAGGCATACACGCGATCGCCTGTGATACCGACGGCATCGACGGTTCGGAAGACAATGCAGGAGCCTGGATCAGCCCCCGAAGCTTTACTCTCGCAGAATCACTGGACCTCGATCCTCAAGAGTTTCTGGTCCAAAACGACAGCCACGGCTTCTTCCAGATGCTGGACTCCCTCGTCATCAGCGGTCCAACNCTCACCAATGTCAATGATTTTAGAGCCATCCTCGTCCAGGATCCGGATCAGCCTCCACGGTTCCAGGGTTGAGGTGATGGCCGAGAAAAGCTATAGGCAGGAAGGGTGATGTCTGCTTCTCTGCATTCCCTGATCGGATCACATCCGGCAGGCATCGATCAGGCCCGAAGACTCGTTCCTGAAGGAACACCGCTCCTGGATACCTGTATCATTTCCAATCCCGAGGGCACCCAACTCTTTCTGCAGCACCTGCGTCCCATTTTGGATGATGAAAGGCAGATGCTGGAAACCTTTGACGACTATCTTTTTGAACCCTTGAGTTCCCAAAATGCTATACAAATGAGTTGTGTTGAACGTGGATTATATTTCTCCATCCAAAGATCTTTGCAGAACTATTCAAGCCGTGCTCGAACCCTTCGCAAGGAACAGGGAAAAACCAGCCTCGGTGAGATCAGATGTCATGATCTTCCCTGATGGGAACCTAGGATCAGAGCACAATCGCCTTTTTGGAATCCGCATGGCCGCTGATCATTTCGGCTNCGGCCNTAAGTACTTCTTCNGGAATCGAATGCACTCCGTCGAAGGGNAGGAACTGGTGATCAAAACTGGATTGTAGGAAAAGGTTTCGCAATGCTTTGGCACCCTCGAAAGAGAGGATCGGATCCTGCCTGCCATGGCTTTGGAGAATTTTCAGTATTCCACGCTTTTGAGAAAGCTCACGCCAGACCGATTCACAGACGAGGGTCCCCGACATCACGATCAGTCCCCCAGGAGCTTGCATCATCCTCAATGCAACATCGGTGGTGACCATTGACCCCTGAGAAAATCCTCCCAGAATCATTCTATCTGCCATCAGTTCATGAAAATCCATCAACTGTTTCACCAGTTCACTGACCATCGCTGAAGCTTCGGGCATGCCCTCGGGGATATCTCGGCTGAGGTCTCTCGGTTTTCCACTTTCGATGGCTCTCTGCATTGCGAGGGTGTCGATCATCCACCAGGCTCGTCCCCCAGGCATGCCCATATGAGATAATAAAAGAGGGGCCTCGGGAAAAACAAAACGAACCGTCTCCCCAAGCCCGGGATTCTGCTGACAGATCCATTGACCCAGCGGCACCAAATCGTCCCCTGGGGCTCCAAACCCATGACAGAGGATGACGATCAACTCCGGTTTTTGATTCGCGTCAACAGGATCCAAAATGGTGCATTGGAGTCCTCCCAGGTTTTCCTGACTTTGTTTCATTTAGATGTTCTACAAAGAGTGAAGAATGGGAATCAAGATCGATTCCTATCAACCCAGCTGAACCATGGTTTCCCCACGGATGGTTGCGGAAACAAGTCCCTGGTTGCCAAGTGTTCCAGGAATCAGGATCTTGTCCATGTCGATCTCAATGGAACCGCATTGAAAATTCATTCTACGGACTTTTTCCCGAATCGCTTCCCTGACATACTGCTCTGCTTCAACAAGAGCCAGATCGGGATCCTGGAAAGTCCTGACATGGTCCTGGTGATGAAGAATAAATCCTTTAGATTCTGGATTTGTGACTTCACTGGTCATGGAGATTTTGACAGTACCAGAAGCCGCCCCCACTGCATTGGCAACGGAAGCAAACTCTGGAATCACGGTTCTGGTGTTTAGTTTTCGGCCGACCTCAGGATAGATCGATTCGGCAGGGCCTCCTACGGCCACCAGGGTGATACTGGATTTCAACTGCACCTCGAGCTGGTTCAAACGCCCTTCTCCCTCCAGAAATGCCTGAACCCAGGCATCGTCTTGCGTCACAGTTTTTCCTGAAAGGGTTTCCAACATGATCCGGGAACTTTTCAACACCGTCTGATCCAGAATTTTCCTGGCATAGTTCTGAAGTTCCTGCTCCAGGTTTTGGTGATTTCCGGAAATCATTCCGTTCCAGCGTCCGCTGATGATCAGTGCCATCCTGGCTCCTTCAGAGGACCAGTGGTTTTGCAGACCCAGCACATGAGCGGCGTCGCTCATGGTCAGTCCTGACATCTGGATCGCTCCCATTTCAAAAAGCCGGAGGATCATGGCCCGGTACCTGGCCCTGCCGGAAAATCGGTGGTAGGGGGTCGGCGTGTCACCAATCATGTTCAGCAGTTCGGCTTCATCCCCAGTCAGCAGATCTTTCCATTTTTCCTGATCCTCGCTCTGGACCAGATAACGATGGGCCCCATGAAGACCTGTCCGCTCATTTGATTTGCCAATCAGTTCTTTCAGAAATATTGGGTAACGACTCGCCATCAGGGAGACCGGCATGACCCGCCGGGCAAGCATTTTTAATTCCTCTCCCTCCCCGGTTTGAACTTCACTGTCGCCACCGAGGGCATAGGACCGAACCCGGATGGATTTGATGGACGTTTCCCGTTCATGCATGATGGCGTGCCGGTTTTCAATGAGCGGCCATCCGCCCTCAACTACAGCCGTGTCGGTGGTCGTCCCTCCGATGTCGGAGATCACGAAATCCTTTAAACCGGTCAAACTGCAGGCTCCGATGACACTGGCCGCTGGCCCTGAGGCAACCGTTTCGATCGGACGGGTCATGGCGATTTCAGCGGGGTCGATCGAGCCGTCACCCTTGACCATCATCAACGGGACATCCAGCTCGAATTCCCCCATGGCACATTTAACGGCCTGAACGAGTTCCTCCATCAGGGGTTGAATTTTGGCATTCAGGGTGGCAGTGTAGGCGCGTCTGGGAGAATTGAGATCGTTGGTCAGGCTGCTTGAAAGGCTGACTCTGGCCCGGGTGATGTTATCTATCAACCTGCCTGCCTGAAGTTCATGCTCTGAATTTCTCACCGAGTAATTGGCTGCTACGGCAAAGTTTCGGCAGGATTTCATGGATGTTTCCAGAAACTGCTGAAGTTTTTCCAGGTCAAGCGAAGCCTTTTCCTTTCCATCGTAACGGTGTCCCCCCTCGATTCTTAAAACCCTTTCCCTGGAAACCAATTCATCAAGGTGTGACTTCTCCATCATGTCGTCGCTGAAACCAATCAGGACCACCCCGGGATCCGTACCTTTCTTTTCAACCAGAGCATTGGTTGCGAGGGTGGTTGATAGCGACACCATCCCGATTTCAGAAGACTGACAAGAAGCTTTCGGATGATTCAGCAATTCCCTCAACGCGGAGATAACCCCCTGTTCCAACTTGCCGTGGGAAGTGAGTGCTTTCACCGATTGCATCACCTGCTTTTTCCGCAAGTGATAAACCACGGCATCGGTGTAGGTCCCTCCGGTATCAATTCCAATCTTATAGGATTTCATATGAGGCCAAGCTGTTTCTTGAAAGGGAGTAGAGACAGGAATAAATGTCCGATGGGTTGAACTGGAAATCGTAAAGGTTTTTTAAAGAAAAGGGGTTTCTTAGCACTTCACTAAATTCTCCTGGGAAGAGAATCCTAA
>NYUB01000048.1 GCA_002683785.1 Deltaproteobacteria bacterium | reverse complement strand
TGCCCCCCCTGCACGCAGGGGGATAGCCCTGCTCATCACCCTGGTCATCATCGCCCTCCTGGCGGTTTATATGACCGAATTCTCATTCGATACCCATTTAGAGACCCGGGGTATCCGGAATTTCCAGGCTTCCTTCCGTGCCAGGAATGCCGCCAAATCCCTGTTCAAGGCTGCCCTCGTAGGGCTCCAGGGGGGGCTCAACGGAAAAATAACGGAAAAGGATTTTTTTGACCAGATCAGTCCTCCATTACTGAGAACGGCCAGCTTACTCAATCCCACCAAACCAGAAAAAATCGAAGGCATCCAACTACTGCTCCCGGGACTTGCAGAAAGCTTCCCCAACGTCACTTTCTATACCCCCTACATCCGGCCCATCGATCACCTGTTTAATCTAAACAGAATGAATTTTTCTCCAGGGTCCCCGAAAGATTTGGATTTATTTAATGAATTTTTGAATCTTCTAAGCTACTACAGCAATCAGCAATCCGTAGACTCCAATCAATCCCAAAAATCATTGAACCTTGGAGAGGAATCCATAAGGGCGTTTTACGCCTCAATTTATGACTGGTCGGATAAGAACACCGATCCTGATTATCCTGATTCAAGCATTGAAGGCCACGTCCAAATGGATGATACCGAATGGGAGGTCAAAAACACCCAGTTCGATAAACTTAGTGAAATCATGCTGCTTCAAAGCAAACTGATTGAGGATGGCTATATTGATTTCCAAATACCTCTTAATTCCGCTAAGCCGGATGTAAACAGTTGGGATCAAAATTTTACTGTATATCCGGTAGGTAATATAAAAGGAAAATCTACTGGAGACCCTAAAATTAACATTAACTTGGCAAGTCAAAAAAATGTATCTGATTTTCTTAAAAGATATCAGTCAAATAATGCTGATAAATCAACAAAACAAAAATATGCAGACTCTGCTGATCTTATAGCTGAAGTATTAATCGATGATTTCGATAAACAAGAATACTATAAAAATTTTAATCAAATATTTAGCAAACTAGAAGGTGATCCTTTGACTTCTGGTTTGCCAAAATCAGAAGAAGATTTTTTCATCCTATGGAGCAACTGGTATGATATTCATCTCGTCACAGAAATCGAAAATGTCAGGGCGGAAGTCCGTGCAGTGGTGGAAGTAGATCGGGATGAAAACGGTAAAGTAAAAAAAGAAAACGGGGAATACGCCATCACGATCCATGATTTCCAACTCCACTGACTCCATCCTGGAAAAAATCGGAGGTTGGCAGGTAATCCGTTTGGAGGAGGTTGATTCCACCAATTCTTTCCTGATGCGAGAAAGGCACCTGCTGCTCCAACCCAAACAGGTGGTGCTTGCAGCGACACAAAAACAAGGCAGGGGACGGCTAGGAAGAAGCTACATCTCCCTTCCTGGACGTCACCTTACTTTTTCTGCCGTGATTCATCCTGGGCTCCCTCTATCCAGGCTTCAGGGCATGGCTCTGCCTGTTGGAATTGCAGTCGCAAGGGTTCTGGAACGAAAGATTGAGGGGGTACGGTTGAAGTGGCCCAATGACGTACTCGTCAAGAACCGTAAGATTTGTGGAATCCTGATCGAAACCACTGATCTGGAACAGATTCCACATCCTGTGTTAATATTGGGAATCGGCATTAACACCGAAGGGAAAATCCAAGAATTCCCGGAAGAACTGAGGACGGTCCTGACGACTTTGGAAGCGGAAGCAAACTTCCAAATTGATCGGGAAGAACTCTTCCAGGAACTGCTGGCAGAGCTGGATCTTGTCTTTGAACACCTATTGAAAAAGGGGACGAAGGCTTTGCTTGAAGAATGGATGATCCGGGCGGCTGTTTCAGGAAAACGGGTACGTTGCTTGAATGGAACCATGGAGGACGGGACCTTTGAAGGTCTGACTCCTGAAGGATTTCCCAGGATCCGAAGGGAGGATGGGACCCTGTATATTCACTATTCCGGTGACTTGATTCACGATCCATCTGAAAACTAATGCTCATCGCCGCGGACATCGGAAATACCAATATCGTCATAGGCTTTTTCAGTGATGGAAAATTCCTATTCAGCCGCAGGTTGCATACCGGTCCGCCTCAGAGCGTCGATGAATATGAGATGCTGTTGCGGGGTATGCTTTTCGCATTCAATGGAGACCTTGAGTCGGCAGACAGTGGGGTAGTGGCGTCAGTGGTTCCGGAATTGACGGGAGTCTTTATCGAACTGCTGAAACGGATTACAGGCCATAAGCCCTTGATTGTGAGCCATACGCTTAGGCTCGGCATCCGTATCGAAACGGATTTTCCTGAAAAAGTAGGTCATGATCGTATCGCCAATGCAGTTGCGGCTTACGATGAGCATCGGACTTCACTGATCGTCATTGATTGCGGAACTGCTACAACGTTTGACGTGATCAGTGCAGAAGGAGTTTTTGAAGGAGGACTCATCTGCCCGGGAATGCTCATTTCAGCGGAAGCACTTTATTCGAGGGCGGCACAGTTGTTCCAGGTCAATCTGGAAAAACCGGAACAATTGATTGGAAAAAATACAACCGAAAGTATGCAATCCGGAATTTTTAACGGATACTGCGCCATGATCGAAGCACTGGTTGAAAAGATCACATGGGATTTAAAAACTCGAAATCAACCTGAACCAAAAGTGATCATCACCGGTGGACATGCTTTGAAAATCAGTGATCATCTACCTCATGCAGCAATTGAGGAAGATTTGACATTAACAGGGTTATCTCTTATCCATTTATTGAATCAAAATTGAGTAGGTTCGAGATCAAACTGAATTCATTCCAGTTTGTTCAAAAAGGAATGAGCGTTGAAAAGGCTTAATTCTTAGGACTGATTAAGGAAGATATGGCGGACGAGAATTTAGAAGGTCTAGAAGGACTCGACGATTTTGGAGACGATTTCGGGGACCAGCTCGATACCTTCATGGAAGGAGATGAAGAGGAAGGAGATTCCGAACTCGATTCCTTTTTTGAAGACCTCTCCACCATCGACGACCTGGAGATGAAGGAGGAAGAAACTTCCGAACCAGAAGCCAGTACTGAAGAACCACCTACCGAAGAACCTGAGGAAGCTGCAGAAGAACCTGAGGAAGCTGCAGAAGAACCCGAGGAGGCTGCAACAGAACCCGAGGAAGCCCCAGCTGCTGCTGCAGCCGCCCCCGCGGCAGAGGAAAAACCTGCCGAGAAAAAGAAGGAAGAGAAGAAACCTGCAAAAGCTGCAAAACCCAAAAAAGAAAAGAAGAGCGGGCCTCGAAAACCCATCCTGATCGCAGCGCTGATCACCAGTGTGATCGGCATGGTTCTTGGTGCTATCACCGTAGGAATCCTTTATTTTCTGAACATGCCTGAGGGAGTCCCAGAGGAATTAGCTGAACAACCTGAAGAACCACCTGCTCCTGTTGCTGCCTTCAAAGAACCAGAACCTGAACCAAAACCAACTTCTGAACCTGTTGCCAAAACTGAACCCAAACCTGCCGTTAAAAAACCGGCAAAACCAAAATCGAAACCCAAGTCTAAACCCAAACCTGCCACTATACCCAAAGGAACACGATTTTATGTCCAGGTGGCAAACTGTGTCTTCGACGATTGCGTTCAAGATTACCGGAGCCTTCTGAAAAAGCACGGCTACAAATCTCGAGTGGTGAAAAACTCGGACACCAGCTTCCTTGCAGAAGTTATCAGTTCTCAACCACTGAAAGATGAGGCTTCCACCAAACTCGTAAACCGCATCAACCGCAGTAATCGAGAAGCAGGCCAGGCTTACCGTAAAAAGACTGAGAAGGGCTATATGGTCTCACTCGGCCTTTTCCCGAACCTTGAGACTGCTGGACGTGTCAGAAATTTCCTCAACCAAGCCTACGGCAAGGAAACCTTCTTTGATATTAGAAGAGGAGAAGACAAGATTTCCTACCAACAGGTTCAGGCTGGAGGTTACCGTACAAAAAAGCAGGCGGAATCCCTCCGAAAACTTCTTGGCCGCAAGGATAAAAATTTTGAGGACGCTTTCATCGTTGCCGTAAAACGCTGAATTTAAGGTTGCAAATTTTACACACTGCGTTATTCTCTCCAGCAAATTCTCTCGATAAAGGAGCTCCATGGGTCTCAGCTGGACCATCATATTCACTATAATGGTAATTTCGTTTTTGATCTGCCCTGGGTTGGTTTTTCTGACACACCTTTTCCGGCGTGGAAGCCGTTCCTGATCTAGTCCCGCGTATCTGACATCACGCGGATATTCCTTCCTTTTAGTTCAAGGTGCTGTTTTAAAACAGCACGCACTTACACAATATTTTTGACGATTCCTAAGTCTTTCTGAACCACGAGAACCGTTGAAAAGAAATAAGTTCTCATCCAGGGACTTTTCAACTGTATGGCATTGGATTAAAATCGCTTTGTAGCATTCAGTAAACTTCTGTTTCTTTATTTGAATGAATCCATTGAAGCTTAGGACATTTCTTGGTTTAGGTTTGATGGCCTTATATTTCCTGCAAAGCCATGGAGAGGTTCGTTCGAATGACAAAAGAATGAACTACCTGATGCGTAAAGCGGAAGTTGGTGTGGAATCACTCAACCTCCGTCATGGCCCAGGGACTCAATATAAGGTGCTAGAAATTTTACCTGGTGGGAAAAGCCTGCATTACCTTGCTGAACCACGAAGAGGCTGGGTTCGGGTAACAACCGAAGAAGGTACAACAGGATGGACCTTTCTCAAATTTCTGAAACCGGAGCATTCGAGGAGGATTTTTCCAGAGAAAGAAACCTTTCAGGTTCCAGGTAGTGGAACCGATCAAATCCCATCGGAATTCCCATCTCAGTTTGCCATCGTCAATGTTACTGCACTCAATCTGCGCTCTGGTCCTGGTTCGCGCTACGAGGTTTTGGGCACTCTTAAAGGAGGATCTAAAATCAGCCTCCTGGGGCCTCAGAAAAATAGATGGGTCAAAATCAGTAACTCTGAAGATTTGGAAGGATGGGCCGCAGGGAAATACCTCAGCCTTTATCATCCTGAACCGGAAACGCAGCCAATCCATGAACTCCAGATCCCAGGGCACCGGACTTCACTGGAAGCAGGCATACTGGCTTACATGGAGGATCTCTACCGAAGTGGGAGATTACATCGGCAGGACAGCCTATCAATGGTTGCCCAGGATTTATCGAACGGGAAATTGTTGGTATCCATCCGACCACGACGTCGTGTCAAATCAGCAAGCCTGATCAAACTCCCTATCCTTCATGCCTACATGCTTGCAATTGAGGAGGGCGGTAAGGAACACAGTGAACAGAATCAGCAGCATCTTTCCAAAATGATCCGTTTCAGCAGCAACGAAAGCACGAACTGGATTTTGAAGAGGCTTGGAGGACCAGCCCAGGTTCAAAAAATACTGAACCAATCCGGAATGTATCATGAATTGAAGATCGTAGAATATATCCCGGAAGACGGTAAAACCTACCGCAACAAAGTCTCAGCGGCAGACCTGAACCAGATCCTTGTTAGAACCTGGTTTCACAAGAGTCTGGGTGAAAAAACCCCTGTCAAGCAGAATCGACAAGCCAGCAAACGCATGCTTTACCTGATGAGCCTTCCAGGATACAAATGGATTCAGGACCGTATCAAGGACGGGACATGCTTCGCCCGGCGTAAATCAGTACGTATCTGGGATAAAACAGGGTTTGTCAAAGGAGTCAACGGGGATGCGGGCATTATTGAATTTGACACCCCCAAAGGACGAAGGGCCTACACGATCGTCATGATCATGGAACGGGAGAATTACCGCTCCATTCCAGGAGATGCAAATCGTTGGTCTGCAAAGGTTGCGATGGTACTCCGAAGAATCTCTGAGATGGGCTATGCATTTGTTTCCAGCCATTATAACCGACTCAACCAGTGCGGACTCGGGCTCCTACTCCAGTATGCGAGTCGTACCAACGGGGAAAATTCCTCGGCGGTTCCACTTTGAAATTGAAAAATTTACTCCTTCATCCTTAGAAAGGATATGGAACTGAATCAGGCCCTTATAGGGCTCGCACAATTAAATAGATACATTTTCATCCTTTGCGGAAAACGTCTCCTGAACCCACTCCTTCAAAAAGAAAGAAAACAACTGGATTTGGAAGGTTTGCTGGAACTTCCTGGAATCCGTGAAGTGATTGAGCAAGACTTACAAGATCCCAAGTTGAATCCTTCCACTGGAATGTATTTTCCTGCTCCCATGGCCAGAACGAAACAAGCTGGAGAGAAGCTCAATCAAGAAACGATCGGCGGTTTTCATTATGATTTCATTGTCGTGGATCATCAACAACAGTGGAGCCTCAGAAAAAAAAATATAAGTGGGCGGATACTTGAATTTTTCCAGTCCCATCTTGATTATGAAAAGGAAACGGATCGGTATTTTGTTGAATACTTCAGCGAATCACGCTGGGATAAATGCTACCTGAAATGCACCCTGACCCCAATGCAGGCGCTTTCTGTTCATCAGCAGGATCAAAGTTTCACCATGTACTTGAATAACGGTAAAGAAGATCAGACTGTTGAAGCCATTTTTTTAATGGATGCCAGGGAACGGTGCTATTTGAAATCCCGGAATCATGGAACCGTAATGCTCGCCGATGCCCCACGCTATGAAATTTTAAAACATCTTGAGGAATCAGGCGCAGAACTTGTGATCAACGGTCATCCTTTTCCGTTGCTCCAAATATCCTCTGAGGAAAAGCCTCAAAACTAATATAGACTTTGTTGAGAAATAATAATCCCAATCCGGAAGCATCAAGCCCATGAAGAATCATACCACCGGAATCCACGTCACGCTCAAGGCCGCAATCAGTCTCGATGGGAAAATAGCATGTGCCGGAGGTGATTCGAAGTGGATCACTGGTGAAGCTGCAAGGCTTGAATCCCACCGTTTGCGTCACGAGAATGATGCAATTCTGGTCGGCATCAACACCGTGCTGGAGGATGATCCATCTCTTACCGTTAGGGGGATCCCTGGTGGAGTATCACCTATACGTGTCATCCTCGATTCACAGGGGAAGCTTCCTTCAAAGAGCAAGGTCCTTGCCGAAGACGGTATCCGGGTCATCCATGTTACAGGGAATCAAACGGTTTCTTCATTATCAAAGCCACATCATCATCTTAAAAAACTTCAAGCCCCAGTTCCAAGGCCCGAAATCCCCTGGATTTTGGACAGGCTTCAGCATTTCGGAATCCAAAACCTGCTGGTTGAAGGTGGAAGTGAGGTTCATGCTTCTTTCATCAAAAGCCGTTATGTCTCCAGGCTTCATCTCTTTATCGCCCCTAAAATCATTGGGGGCCAAGCTGCACCCTCCTGGTGTGCTGAACTCGGCATCAGCAAAATAGCAGATGCATCTTTGTGGCGTACCCTTTCCATCAGCCCCATAGGTCCTGATTTTCATCTCATCGCAGAGCCCGCTGAGTCCAGCTGAAACTTGTGTTTCATTTTTTCTTCAGGCATTTTAATGGAAGAGAAACAGGAAAGATTGACAGAATCCATGATGGGTATTGAAACACGTTTTGACAGTATAGAAGAAGGCATCAAGGCCATTAGTCGTGGCGAAATGGTCATCTGTGTCGATGATGAAGATCGCGAAAACGAAGGTGATCTTATTTGTGCCGCAGAAAAAATCACTCCAGAACAGGTGAATTTCATGGCAGTTCATGCTCGCGGCCTGATCTGCATGCCTATTTCTGCCGAACGTGCCGCCCAGTTGATGCTTCCACCGATGGTCAGCGAAAATGATTCGAAAAACGGGACGAACTTCACCATCAGCATCGAAGCCGCCCACGGAGTAACGACTGGCATTTCAGCCCGTGAACGTTCCCATACCATCCGGACTGCCATGGCACCGGATGCCACCCCTCATGACCTGAGCCGACCCGGACATGTTTTTCCCCTAATCGCGCATCAGGGAGGCGTTCTGAAACGTGCAGGACACACTGAAGCAGTAGTGGACCTGGCCAGGCTTGCAGGACTTCAGCCAGGAGGAGTTGTCTGTGAAATCATGAATGAGGATGGAACGATGGCACGCTATCCTCAGTTGAGAGAATTTGCAGACCGTCATGAAATGTTGNTGATNACCATTGCCGACTTGATNCAATACCGTAAACACATGGAGACNCTGGTCGTGCAAAAAGCNGAAGCNNCNCTTCCCACGGAATTTGGNACCTTCAGGGTNATCGGCTTCCAAAGCCTGCTCGATGACAGCGACTATGTTGCCCTAGTGAAGGGGGAATGGGAACAGGATGAACCTGTGCTGGTCCGAGTCCACTCTGAATGCCTGACCGGAGATGTCTTCGGTTCCTATCGATGTGACTGCGGACCGCAATTGCATTCAGCCATGATGACGGTTGAACGAGAAGGCAAAGGGGTGATCCTCTACCTNCCTCAGGAAGGTCGTGGTATTGGACTNNTGAACAAGTTACGTGCCTATAAACTTCAGGAAGATGGAGTGGATACGGTCGAAGCCAATCACAAANTGGGGTTCAAGGAAGACCTCCGGGATTATGGCATGGGNGCTCAAATGCTCTACATGCTTGGNGTCCGTAATATGCGGCTGATGACCAACAACCCACGTAAGATCGTTGGTGTGCAGGGACATGGATTGCAGGTAGTAGAAAGGGTTCCTCTGGAAATTGAAAAAAACCCCGGAAACCAAAGATACCTGGAAACCAAAAAACAGAGGCTTGGACACCTCCTCAATCTCTAAGTCAGATGGATCCTGAATTCAGATTGCATGTCTTCCCTTCAAGAAATCTACTCAAGGTGGCTTGTCCACCCCCGGGAGACCACTGAGTTTCCGTTTTTTTTATTTTCAAAACCCTGGAGTATCATTTGAATCAGAAAAATAATCGAGAGTGGCTTGCAAAGCCTATATTTATGTTTGAAAACGCATCTCCTACAGATAGGCTACTTTAGCCTTCTCAATTATATTTAAAACAAAGCATCAACCATAGAGGATCTTTTGGAAACAACCACCCCAGCATATTTGGAAGCCCTTAAAAAACCAGAGGCTTACCCCGATTCTCCAAAAAAAATAAAATTGGTGGAAACCCAGGGTTCCTATCTTTTTCATGCCGACAATCAACTTTATAAAATAAAGAAAACNGGAAATGAATTTGCCAGCCTTGCAGTGAAAGAAGTCTTCTGCCGTGAAGAATGCCAGTTGCTGCTTCGTTACAATCCTGAATGGAATGCAGAAGTAGTGAACCTCAACAGGATGGATTCGGGATGCCGTCTTGATGCAACAGAAGGGGAAATCGAAGAGTATGCATTGAAGATGGAACACCTCTCTGATCGACGTTTCCTTTCATCATTAATGAAAAAGAAAAATGCAGNAATAGCCGATCTAAGCCTGACAGCGGCGCATCTCGCTTCCGTGCATGCTGAGTCCGGAATGTCCGTGCGCGAAGGAGAAACGGGCAAAGCGGAACGTTTCCAGGCACTTTGCGATGACATGCTTTACCAGATGAAACGTTACTTCGATCCGTCGATCACCCAACCCATCATCGACATGATTCGACACCCCTTAGATAAATTCATCCACTCCAAATCCAACATCTTCATGAAACGCCTTCGCAAAGGCCGTGTGGTTCAGGGACATGGCGCTTTGCTTCCGGAACACATACACATCCAAGGTGAAACAGTACGCCTTCTCAGCCCCCATGAAGTCTANAAAAAATACTCGGTGCTGGATGCCGCACATGATGTTGCAACCCTGATGGTCCAACTCATCGTCGGAGGAGAACCGGATCTGGCAGATCACTTCCTTCTAAAATATAAAGAATCCTCCAAAGACCGTGATCTTGATTCCATCCTGCCGGCCTATCAAACCTACTGTGCACTGAAATACGGGGTGCTGACCTGTGAGAAAAAAGTCGCCCTCCAANATGAAAGCCTTGGTACGGTGGCCCTTGAATACTTCAACCTCGCCACCCGTTTTTCCAGAACNATTCANCAAAGNTGATTCCTTCGTTATGCTTTAGTTTGACCTTTCGAATCTCAGATTAATTCTTGTNCTTAACNGTTTTNATTGAGGTTAAGNTTCTNTNATCTCGGACTNNTTTCAAATCACTCAGATTATTCATTCCAATAAATTATCTAGAGCCCGTCTTTTAAATTTCCTAAAAATCGAACCTCAGATTTTTCATATACAAGGTCCCGGAAGATCTGATTCATACTAAAGTTCTTGTGGATTCCAACATACAAATACCAAGGTCTTCAAAAGGCCTCTTATACAAAATCCAGCTCACCAACATTTCAAGGAAGAATCACATTTATTAAATAATGATGAATATTTTGTTATTTTTATGTTAGTATTTTTCCCGATTTTATATGAATTGAAGCCATTCTGGCTTCAGCGTC
>NYUB01000047.1 GCA_002683785.1 Deltaproteobacteria bacterium | reverse complement strand
CTGACTCCAGCAAGGATCTGCCCGGTCATCATCCCGGGCAGACTGACCACGCCCATTACCGCCATCGAGTTGATGCTCGGAATCAGTCCCGTCCTCAGGGCATTCCTCAACAGATCATGAGAAGCTTCCCAGGCGCTCGCCCCCAGACAGAGACGCATCTCCACAAGATCTTTCTGTTTNTGNANATCNTCNAGAAAACGNTCNAGGGCCAGNGAAATNCCNTTGAGCGTGTTNCCCANNACCATNCCCANNANNGGAATCAGNTATTGNGGNNTNAACCAGGNTTNNAGNTGGAAAATNCCNGTCANNGCCANCCCNGTGACAAGAAANGANGANGCNAGGATNGANANNAGNCAATTCCAGTAGANGCCCGGGNANCCGNCGTTTCGGCCTGCGTGCTGCGCTGGCAGCTGCGACGGATGCCATGAGTATGGCCATCAGCAAAATAATCCCAGGGTCCTGCCTTGAAAATATCCAGTCGAGCACCAGCCCCACAAGNAGCAATTGTACGACCATCCGAACTGCTGCAATCCCCATTGTTCGGATCAACTGCAATCNTAACAACAGGGAAAGCAATAGTGAAAAAAGGAAAAGCCCNCTGCCCAGCANGAGTTGGTTCCCGCTCAACACAAGGTAGGATCCGCTGGAAAGCATGACNGCNCCACTTTCAACAGGGCTCACTCCGGTTCTCCCAATTCCAGCACCTCATCTCCAACCCGCTCTGCCTGGCGGGAATCGTGAGAGACCCATATCCAGGAACATTCCGGGTTCTGCTGCTTCCATTCTTTCAGCAGTGCTTCCATCTTCAGGGAATTTGATTCATCCAAGGCTGCGGCAGGTTCATCCAGGAGAATCAACTGAGGATCGAACTGGAGCATNCGCAAAAGTGCTGCCANCTGCCNTTCTCCACCTGAGAGATCCTCNGTCTGTTTACGGGTAAATTCGAGGGGCAGTCCCAACATCTCCAGCCACGATTCCAACCGTGCGGAATCATAGTCTCGGTTTCCCCGCTCCCGGAAGCCGAACGGCATTTGCCAATTCTGTTCGACGCTTCCTTCTGCAAANGNGGGACGCTGGGGAAGAAGCGCCACACGGGTCCGGTATTCCGGCATCTTCCAGCTTTCCTGTTTTCGACCTTGAAAAAAGATTAATCCTTGATCCGGGTCATCCAGTCCGGCTAACACTCGAAGCAGAAGCGTTTTCCCGGATCCGGTAGGACCTGANAGAACCANCCTCGACCCTGCTTCGACCTTCAGGTTCAGCTTCTGCCAGATCCAGTGCGTTTCCAGCCTTCGTCCAAGTTCTCGGGTTTCCAGCATGAACGGAGATTTCATCTTCACCAGAACTCGTTACAGTAAGGTTTTNAAGCCACNTATTGGCATCAAAGGTTNATCAAGCATGATCTTCATTTCGATTTTTTAAGCATCCCCTGATAACAGGATCCGAGAATTCCGGGAACTTTTTCCAGTTCAAAACGGTTCAGTTCCAGAGTCTCAAAGGGTTCCTGGAGCACAAAATGGAAAATGTTCCGATTCAGGTTACATCCAGCGCCCAGTTTTTTCTGCAAAGGATTGAGCCGGTGCTGCCATTTTTGCTGCCTTGGGTTTTCACTGAGACCGTGTTCCAGGAAGAGGAATGCTCCGCCGGGTTTGAGAACCCGGAAGATTTCGGCCACGGTTTGCCGGATCCTGGTAATGCTACAAAGGGTGAAGGTACTGACAACGGTATCAAAACTGTTTTCAGGCCAGGGCAGATTTTCAGCAGATNCGCGACAGGGNTGAAGTCTCACCAAAGCCTGATCCATCCGTATCCGTCCCAATCGATACATCTTCGGATGATCATCCACAGCAGTCAGTCTGCTGACTTGGACTGGATAATGCGGAAGATTGTGTCCTGTTCCAAAACCTAGTTCCAACACATGTCCTCGGGCTTCCCTTAGCGTCCGCTCGCGGTGTTTGCTTAACGCCTGACTTGACATCGNCCAGTCACATAGGAAAGGAAATAGCACTTCCTGATAAAGATTCACTTCTTTATTCTTGGCATGGGAAGATTCAATGAATACCTAGGTTCATGGATCCAGCCAGGTATCGGATGATGTTCCACCAGGACCTTGACAGCATAAACCATTTTTTTGCATTTCATCCAANAGGTAAAAAAAATCGTATTTGAATGAATTTAACCTTCTGAGTAAATTGAACATGATCGATATGGCCTTCGTTTTTTATGAAAATGGCGACCCTCCATTCTTGCCATCAAGGAGAGCATGAATAATTCGGAAAACTTTTTCTGAAACCGAAACAGCCCGATAAAGCCAAAGATCATTTCTCAAAATTGGATCGTTCCTGTTTCTTTGGCTTTAAGGAATATGATGTGAACTGAAGGAAGCCATTCAGAATTACTAGAAAAGCAATTGAGCTGAAATTACATTATTCCTAACCTTCATTGTTCAAGGAAAATATTCGCCCCTTTAAATCATTATTCCCCTGAATCCAGAAATCATCCTCCAGTTTGAACTTGCCAAGCAGACAGACATAAAATACTTTTTTCAATAGAAGATACATCATCCCTATTAAGCTGCCTTCCTTGAGTGCATGAATTCACTGTTGCAGCAAAGACTGCGTCAGTACCTTGTCCATTCCTATCTCTACTACAAACTTGATGAATCGATCATAGACGACATCGATTATGATCGAATCTGTATGGAATTGAAGGAATTACTGAAGAAATACCCTGACGAGGATCCGCCTTTCAGGAAATTGGCTGAAAAATCTCTTGGAAATGAGGCCAGCGGTTATACTATTCGCCATTANCCCCCATCCATCATCAGCGCCTCCATGCATCTGCTCTACCAGCAAAACTATCNAAAGCAGATGTCTTTCCCAGATTTTCTGGGACGTTTCGGAGCCAAAGTAGAAAAGAAAAGTCATGGTTGAAGAATTGATGACGGAATCTTCGCAGTCTGATTTGGGGCAGATTGGCTATCGGATCAGGAGCGAACGCGAAAAAAAAGGTTGGTCGATTGCCGATGTTTCTGCATCCCTCAGGATCAACGAAAAAATCCTTAAAGCGATTGAAGAAGGACGTTCCGAAGAAGGTATAGCACCTGTCTTCNTGCGTGGATTCATCCGCTCCTACTTGAGGCACCTCAAGCTTTGGGATGATTCGATCGACACCCCNCTGCAGAATGTGCCGGAACTTAAACAGAAAGCGATCAAACCGGTTTTCCAGAAAACCTATGTTCCAAAAGAATCTCATTTGCTAAGGAATGTGACGNTTCTGCTTTTATTGCTCTGTTCCGGATATCTGGTTTATGCCTATTATTTTTCCCCTGAAATCATTCAGGAACCCACCCCTGTCGCCGAAGAAAAGATCAAAGATGATTTTAAACCGGAACCTAAGCCAAAACAGGCTTTGACNATCGGGGATGAAGCCTCTGGTGAGGCTTCTCAAGGGGAGGTTGTACTTGAAAGCATTGCAGCAAAAAACGGAGATCCTGAAATTGATGGAACCTCAACGGATCACTTGGATTCAAGCCAAACTCCCTATCCTGAGGAATCTTTGGTGGAATCCATAGATTCTCCCGAATCCGCGATAAGTCCAGCCAAGCTGGAACTACAGGAAGTCTCAACTGAAGGGGAAACGATGCAGTCCTTTGTAACGGGGCCTCAAGATAATAAACCACTCCCGTTGCCACCGTTGGAACTTCTGATCAGTGCCACCGAAAGNACTTGGATGTCGATTTCACTGGATGGCGATGTTTACCAGGATGTGCAGTTCGACGCTGGAGAAAGCTACGTCTGGGAAGCAAAAGAAAGTTTCAGNCTGACCCTTGGCAACACGGCAGTAATGCATATGATGCTGGACGGCAGGGAAATCGAATTCGATCGAAGCAAAAGCCTACTGCAGGACTGGGTCATCGATTCGAATCCGGTTGAGTGATTTCATCATTGTGAATTCTGATGCTGGAACAAATCACTACTCCAAACCTTGCAGAAACTGGTGCTTGGATGAATAGACATGATGCCCCCCCCCCTGGTTTAGACATCCAGAATGTTTTCGATTGGCAAAACAAACCTTATCATCCCATNAGCCAACATTATTTGAAACGATTCGGGACGAAGGTTTTCAAGGTCAGCGTTTCAACAGCTCAGACCTGTCCCAACCGGGAGGGGCTGAACGGGAGCAAAATCTGCAGTTTTTGTGATGAATGGGGGTCTGCGGCATATCACCTAGAACGCGAGAAAAGCCTTTCGCAGCAAATTCAAATCAACCGTGAAGCAATACGCAAACGCTATCATGCCCATCGGTTCCTCGTTTATTTCCAAGCCTATACCAATACGATGGGAAAGGCACAACGCCTGCGTGAGTGGTTCGAAACGGCACTCATGGAAAAAGATGTGGTGGGAATCGTCCTCGGTACACGTCCAGATTGTCTACCCCATAGAGTCATTGAGTTTTTTAAAGAATACAGTGAGAAACATTATCTTTCGGTTGAACTGGGAATCCAATCCCTGGNAAANGAACAACTCCTCTTCCTTTCTCGTGGACATGATGCCAAGACTTCCCTGAACGCTATTGAAAAACTGAAGAGGATTCCTGAATTGAATGTCTGTGCCCACCTGATCTTTGGAATTCCTGGTGAGACCGATGAGCAACTCATTTCAACAGCAAGGCTGCTTTCTGAAAAAAAAATCGATGGGGTGAAACTACATAACCTCCATGTTCTTCGAGGGACTCCGCTAGAGCAGACCTACCTCAATGGAGATTTTGAGCCACTTACCCTGGAAGAATATGCACGCAGGGTGGCCCTTTTTCTGGAACATCTCGACCCTAAGATAGCGGTCCACCGATTAGCAGCAGTTGCATCACGCTGGAATGAACTATTGGTTCCTGACTGGAATCGCGAAAAAATGAGGCCGATGCAGTTCATTGAAGACTACATGCGTTCCAACGAGATGCATCAGGGAAGATTGAGCGAAAACCTTCAAGAAGAAATACCTGGAATACCCCATGCCCCNCAAACAGGAGTCCATATCTGAGCAATACAACCTCTTCCAAACAAAACCTTCCTTCATCAAGACCTGTTGAAGAACAGGAGCGAAGTCCGACTCTTTTATCGGAACTTATCCTGGCACAACTCCAGGAAGCCAAGGCTTTACAAATCTGCCGCATCGATTTACAGGGGAAATCCTCTCTGACCGATCTGCTATTAATCTGTGAAGGACGATCCCACGTCCATTGCCGAGGGATTGCAGAGCGTGTCATCGAATTTTTGAAAAAAACAGGAATCCGTCCNCAGGGGGTCGAAGGTGAAAGAGAGGGCAACTGGGTTCTGTTGGATTATGGAGACGTGATCCTCCACGTCTTTCATCCGGTGATCCGGAAATATTATGATCTGGAAGAGCTACATTCCGGATGCCCCATGGAAACCTGGACCGACCCAGCATGACTGATGAAAGTGGAAATTCNGAATGGNCCGCAGCTTTAAAGGATTTAGAACTTCGNTCACGGATTCGTTGGAATGAATCCCTGAAACGATTCAACACCTGGAGGATTGGAGGACCTTCACGCTGTTTGATAGATGTTGAAACCGAGGAAGACCTTGCCAAACTGCTTCCCTTTATAAAAAAAAATGGAATTCAATGGTTCCTGATCGGAAAAGGATCCAACCTGCTGATTCATGACCGAATTTGGGAAGGAGTGGNCCTTCACCTGGCGGGAGATTTCAAAAGCTGGAAACCCCAAAAAGGTTCCGCAGGGGTAAGTGCAGGAGCAGCACTTGCGGATGTTACTTTTTCCCAGCGATGCGTTAGTCACGGTTGGTCAGGAATGGAATTTCTGATCGGCATCCCAGGAACCATCGGGGGGGCAGTGGCCACCAACGCCGGGGCGCATGGAGGAGAAACCAGCGAGTTCCTCAAGAGTATCCGTTGGATGGATCTGGAGGGAATACTGCATCAAGACAGCTGCGATGCGTTTGAGTTTGCCTACCGTTTTTCCAAACTCGATGCCAAACAGGGTCGAATTGTGGTATCTGCTTATTTCGAACTCCATGAGAAGGACCCTCAACAGGTGAAACATGCCCTGCTGGAATGCCAGCGTTTCCGTATGGAAAAACAACCCTACAACCAGCCGAGTTGTGGATCAGTTTTTAAAAATCCNCCCAATGATTATGCAGCAAGACTGATTGAACTCAGCAAATTGAAAGNAAAANTCCNCGGAAGGGCACAGATCAGTCCTAAACATGCGAACTTCATCGTTAACCTCGGTGATGCCTCTTCCGACGATATTCTCTGGTTGATGGACCAGGCACAGGAACAGGTTTTCAGGGACCACAACATCGAATTAATTCCAGAGGTGCAAATCCTGCAGTAAGTGTTATGTTGAANGTATAATCCNATTTATCCATCAGATCGAAGCATTATGCAGGACTGGAAACAACANGGAAGTAGGCGTTCGCCCTATCGAAGACTTCGTTCCAGTTCAATCAGTGTCCGTAAAGAGCGCGAAGCCAGTTTCATTCAGGCGAAATCCAATGTCCGGAAAGAACGCNCACGCAGGAAATTGCTTTCTTATTTCCGTAATCCTTTCAAGGAGCATCCAGAACCGGAACGCCTAAGACAAAATCTGAGGCATTGGGCTCGCAATGCCTTCGGTATGTTGATATTGGCCGGAATGCTGTGGCTCAGCGGAGGTACAGCATATCTCGGCTGGAGTTACTTTCAACAGCCCTTGAAAAATGTTCGTGTCACTGGCAATCGACTACTGCAACCCACAGAGGTTCTGAAAATGAGCGGTCTGCGTCCCGGGATGCTACTTGCTGAACTTGATCCTTACCTTGTTGCTAGCCGCATTCAGAGCCATCCCATAGTTAAAAAAATCAATGTCCGTCGGGAATTTCCTGGAAGCCTGCATCTCATGCTTTTCGAGCAGGATCCGATCGTACTTGTGGAAAAATCACATCCGAATCAATATCTGCCTGAAGAATACTGGCTGTTGACCCGTGAAAAACTAGTTCTGAAGCCGATTCCAGCAGAAAAAATTGCATCTCCGGAATTTCAGGATTTTCCACGGATCAAAGGCCTACCTGATCCTGGGGTCTTCTCTGGAGTCATGTGGAATTCCTTAGCACTGGAACGAGGGCTACAATTTCTGGAGACGGTTGGCGATTGGGCTGAAAAAGCACCGTCAACGACAGAAGATAATCACAACGACAGTCCTGCTTTGTGGCCGAGCCTTGGAAGCACCAAGGGTTTGGTTCTGGATCTCAGCGATCCCCTCAACCTGATGATGCGCTGGAGGTTGAGCACTAAAGATTCAGGACTCGAGTTGGCCAAAAACGTTGATCAGCCTATCACCGTCAAAGCCCCTATTCTGGTTCAACTGGGCAAGGATCAGTATGCCCAACGGTTGAAAAGGCTTGAGGAACTGCTCCCCGGCCTCATCAAAGAACATCCGGAAATCAAAAGTATCGACCTGCGTTATCCGGACCGGGTCACCCTGGTTCCCTAATCAACGGGACTCAATTCATCTTCATCCTCCAGCAGGGCCGATGCGTTGTTTCGCATCCGGCTGCCTCAATCAGCCAAAATGAATGTTTTTCAGGATATCCTGAAAAAATTTTAATCCTTGTTCGGGGAAACATGGGGTTGATCGATAAGTTGTGTGAAGAAAACCTGCTCAATCCTCAATTGCTATCACCTGAAAACGAAGGTTCACGTCCGATGTCCGGCATGGAGCAGGTTCAGAGGTTGTCAAAAATGAATCTTATTGATGAACTTTCTTTGCTAAACCTCCTTTCCAACAGATACCGAATCCCCATGCTTTCAGAGGCTTCTGGAGTTGTCAAAGCACGACCCACGGAGAAACGGATTAAAACTATTTTTGAATCCATACAAATTCTACCAATCCTTGTCGGAGATCATAACGCAGCGCTACTCGGAGCCCATTCGAACTGGCTCGGCATGGCACAAATTCAATTCCAATATGGAGGGGATCTTGAGTGGTATCTCGCCTCGCAGGAGCAGATCAACAGCCTCCTGGGAAAAAGGGAACTTCACCAGGAAAGTTTAGACGAAACAGTTTCCTCATTGATCCAGGGGCTCTTTGAAAAAGCCATCAGCCTCAATGCATCGGACATCCACCTTGAACTGAAACAGGATTTCCTAAGAGTACGTTTCAGAATTGATGGTGCGTTACAGGGCATGGCGAAACTTTCAACTGTGCTAAGCACTCAACTCCTTTCCAGATTGAAAATGCTGGGAGCCATGGATATCGCGGTGCAAAGACAGCCCCAGGATGGTCACTACTCCTACCTCGCCAAAAACCGAAACCGTTATGATCTCAGGATGTCGACCATTCCTGCTCAACATGGAGAGAAAATGGTTTTGCGGCTGTTGGATCAGGTACCGGTCACACACAATCTTGAAGCTTTGGGTTTTTTTCATGAGGACCTGCGCATCCTCAAACAAGCCTGCCGTTCCGCAAGCGGAATGGTAATCATGGTCGGGCCTACCGGCAGCGGAAAAACCACTACCCTCTATGCCATGCTGAACCTCATCAATTCTCCATCGAGGAACATCCTTGCCATCGAAAATCCAGTCGAATACGAACTCCCCGGAATCACCCAGATCTCCATTGATGCCGAACAGCATCTCAGCTTTGCCAACACCTTACGTGCCGGACTGAGGCAGGATCCCGATGTCATTCTGATTGGAGAGATCCGGGATGAAGAAACAGCTGAAATTGCTGTCAAAGCAGCTCTGACAGGACATCTCGTCCTCACTACCCTCCACAGTCGTAATGCACTGACGGTCATCCAACGTCTGAAAAACCTTGGGATTTCTGCGGATCTACTTTCTGAAACGCTGAACCTGATTGTTTCCCAAAAGCTGGTACGCCGACTCTGCCAACATCACCAGGGAGGGAAAACCTGTAGAAACTGCCGAGGGACGGGTTATCGAGGGAGAACACCACTTTATGAAATCCTGGAACTGAATCAGCCCTTGAGAGAACGGATCCGTGAACATTTGACGGGTGTTGCTTTATTGGAGGGATTAGGGGATTTGTATTTTCGAACCATGAAAGAGACTGCAGGATTATTGATGGAAAAAGGGATCACAGATAAAAGAGAACTGCTTCCACACATAGAAAATGCATAGCCCGGCTTCAAACGCTGGAAAAGGATCGCTCAAGACTCGAGTAAAATCGGTTTCAGGGCTTCTCGAATGCTTTCCGGAACACGAATTGGACTGCGTGTTTCATGATCAACATAAACATGCACAAAATGACCTGATGCAGCCGGTTCTGGATCCTCTTCTTTGAAAAGCCCTACCCGGTAGGTGACACTGCTATTTCCGATTTTTTCTACCAGAAGCCCGGCTTCGATGACTTCAGGGAAACTCAACTCTTTGTGAAAGGTACACCCGCTTTCCACGACGATCCCAATCGCCTCCAGACTACGTATATCAATGCCTGTGGCCCGAATAAGGTTCCCGTTGACCGCAGTGTCGAAGTAGGAATAATAAACTACATTGTTCACGTGACCATAGATATCATCATCCATCCATCGCGTTGGGATTTTTGTCCATGCTTTCAATTCTTCACGTTTCCATTTCATGATTTTTCCTAATAAATTTATTTTCCTTCTCAGCAGAAAAAAATAAGAACGCCGGCGAAAGCATGCATGATCCTGATTACGCTTTAAAGATTTTTGCGGCAATCCCGAGTTAGTTATTTTATGAGGAAGACAGCAACCTTATTGAGAATGAAAAGTATGGTAGCCTTTCATACCTTGTTTTACCCTGAGTTCCTTGTACATTCATGGAATCTGTGACAACCTTCAGCCACAAACCTTAGGCTTTGAATCCTTGTATCGCCTGACTCGACCTGTCTCGTTGATTTGTTTCAGCTAATTGAAAATTCCAGATGAAATCTCCCTTTTCCTGTCAAATTCTAATTCCGGAAAAATTACGTGGAAATCCCCACTTCCAAATTCCAGATGGAATCGAACGTGAACTGAAGCTGGAATATTACAAAGACACTTCCTCGATGATACTTGATACCTTTCAGGACATTCAACTCGTTCTGATACAGGAAGAGGAATTCGAAGGCTGGAGCCATTTAGAGATCCCTCCACGTCTGACCTCTGGTGTGATCCTGCTCGAGAGTGAAACAGGAAAGATGATTCCTGGTTCTGATGATGTTCTGGCCTGGGTCGACCCACGCACAATCAGCAAAAGACGCTGGAATTACTTATTCCTTCAAAGTCTTTCCAGGTTGGACAAAAAGCTTGAGATGTCCTTGATGCAATCAAGGGTTAAACGGCGTGAACAGCAGATGAAGGAAATGAATGAAATCGGACTTCTGTTGTCGAGCGAAAAGGATTTAAAAAAACTGCTTCATCTTGTGGTCTCAAAATCGATGAGACTGGCCTGCGCTGATGGAGGGACCCTTTACATGCTTGAGCCCATTCAGGATAAACCTTCTGATCCGGACAACTTCCTTGCAAATAAGGAACTGAAGCTTCAAGTGGCGATCATGAAATCCCGTAAGGTTTCTCCGGAACACGAAATCACCATTAGTAATCCATCAAGTTCCATCTTAGGTCAGTCCATTCTTCAGCAAAAATCGATCAACATCGAGGATGTCTACCAGATACAGCCAGAGTCGGGTGTCCAATGGCATGGTCAAGAGTTCGATACACTTTATGATTACCGGACCAAATCAGTGTTGACTGTTCCGATGTTCAACCACCGGTATGAGGCTGTTGGGGCTATCCAGTTGGTCAACTGTAAAGAAGAGGTGGATCAGATGTTGGAGTCAAAAGAAATGATCGAGGATACCGTTCAGCCCTTCGATGAGTCCGATGCCAAGGCGATGGAATCGGTCGCATCCCAGGCCGCGGTTGCACTTGAAAACGCAGAGCTTTTCGATTCCATTCAAATCCTCTTTGATGGATTCATCAATGCCAGTGTTAAAGCCATCGAGTCGCGTGATCCTACCACGTCCGGTCATTCTAGCCGCGTTGCCACCCTAACCATTGCTCTTGCGGAAGCTGCCCACCAACTGGAAAGCGGTCCCTTTGGTTCTCTGAGCTTCACTCAGGATCAGATGAACGAAATCCGATATGCCTCCCTTCTCCATGATTTTGGAAAAATTGGGGTGCAAGAACGGGTGCTGGTCAAATCCAAAAAACTCTACCCTGAAGAAGAGCATGCGGTCATGGACCGATTCCGCATGATTCGTCAAGGAATCGAGTTGGAAATGACCAAAAAACAGCTCGAATGGTTCATCGAACAGTCTAAGGAAGAAGCTTTAGTTAAATATGGGAACCAGTCTGAAGCGCTGAAGGAAAAACTTGATGAACTGGATGACGCCCTGAAATTCATCATCAAGGCCAATGAACCCACCGTACTCGCCCAAGGAGGTTTTGAAAGGCTCCAAGAGATCGGACGTAAAATGTTTCAGCATCCCTCAGGAATCGCATCGCCTTACCTCAATTCCTATGAGGTTGGCTCTCTCTCGGTTCCTAAAGGTTCGCTTAATGAGAAAGACCGTCAGGAGATTGAATCCCATGTCACCCACACGTTCAACTTCCTGAACATCATTCCATGGTCGGACGAGCTGGTTAATGTTCCATATATTGCCTATGCCCACCATGAAAAACTTGACGGAAGTGGTTATCCTCGAAAACTCAAGACCCATCAAATCCCGGTCCAGGCAAAGATGATGACCATCGCAGACATCTATGATGCTTTAACGGCCTGGGATCGTCCTTACAAAAAATCAATGCCTGCAGAACGGGCTCTGAATATCCTGGGATTTGAAGCCAAAGACAAACACGTCGACCAGGATCTGCTGGACCTGTTCATCAACGCCAAGCTCTATCAGCTCGTTTCCCGACCCCAAACCAATTGATTCTCACCTGAAAGGGTTTCGAACGAGGACTTCGTAAAGAGCTTTTACAGATTTTAATTGTAAGCACCTTCACACTGTCGGCAGACAGTCCGATTCTGGAGCAGATATTTTTTGTCTTTGGAATAGCAACTGCGGCAGATTGTTTTGCGACAACGGTAGCAGGTCTTGAGTCTGATCCGGGAGATCCGCTTGGAGCAGATTTCACATTCCGGATAGTCCATGCTTCAAACCGCGTTGGATTTGTAGATATAGAAGTATAAAATAGAAGTGGAAAATCCGCTTCTGGTGCCCTTTTGACTTCAGGTCAGACAGGCAATGCAACTGAAGGCGATGCTGCCGATCAGCCAGACCAATGCAAAAGGAATGTAGAGATCACGTTCCATAAGAAATCCGACAGGATAGTGTTAAAACAATTCAACCCGTCAGACTTTATGTTTGACCTGACACTCCATGTGTTGAAGCTAGGTCTAACGAGATGAGTGACAATAGCCAACCTGAGTTTGAATGGCAATAGATTAATTATCTCTTTAATCAAAAAGCCACTTCATAACCAAAATATCTTCTTCTAAATGCCATTCCTTCTTCAAAGCTAGAGATGGTATTTTGACTATTGATTGTATTATTCTGATAATTCGGACTTATAAATTTGAAAAAAAATCATCAATCCTCTTAATCTAGAGAGAACCCAGAAAAAGAAGTCATTAGTTCAATCAAAGAAAAATGCTTGAGCGTCTTTTTATGAATACCTCATTAAAGCTTAGCCCACTCCAATCTTTTTTTTCATTTAGAAGCATTCAATGCCCAGTAAAAAAATAAAAGCAGAAGAACTACGCAGCATGCGTTGGTTCGGCCCAGACGATGTACGTTCCTTCGGTCATCGCTCACGTGCAAAACAAATGGGACTTCATTTAGACGAATTCAAGGGCCGGCCTGTAATCGGCATCATCAATCCCTGGAATGAGATGAACACCTGTCATACCCACTTTCCACAACGGGTGCAGGATATTAAGCGTGGGATTCTCGAGGCCGGAGGTTTTCCAGTTGAACTACCTGCACTATCACTCGGGGAACAGTTGATGAAGCCGACCACGATGATGTACCGAAACTTTCTGGCAATGGAAACGGAAGAACTGCTCCGGAGCTATCCGATCGATGGGGCCGTGCTCATGGGAGGATGTGACAAGACCACTCCGGGAGTCTTGATGGGTGCGATCAGCATGAACCTTCCTTCCATTTATGTTCCTGGAGGTGCAATGCTTCGTGGACATTGGCGTGGAGAGACTCTGGGTAGTGGAAGTGATGTTTGGAAATACTGGGCTGAAAGACGTGCCGGCAATCTTGCAAAAGAAAGCTGGGATGAAATCGAGGACGGCATTGCACGTTCTCCGGGAACCTGCATGACGATGGGTACGGCTGCAACCATGATGTCCCTCGCTGAAGCATTGGGGATGAGTCTTCCTGGAGCATCATCAATTCCTGCTGTCGATGCCTCACATCAGCGCATGTGCACCCTCAGTGGCAGGCGCATCGTGGAACTGGTTTGGGAACAGTGCCTTCCTTCAGAAATTTTAATCCAACAAGCCTACGAAAACGCCATCATGGTGGACATGGCCATTGGGGGTTCCACGAATGCGATCATCCACCTCACAGCCCTGGCAGGACGTTCCGAAGTTGCCCTCAATTTGGAAACCTTTGACCGTGTTTCATCCGGAATTCCTCTTTTGCTCAACCTTAGGCCCTCGGGGAAATACCTGATGGAGGATTTCTATTATGCAGGAGGCTTGAGAGCCCTGCTCAAGCAGTTAGAAAAATCACTTCATCTAGATGCTTTGACAGTGAATGGGAGAAGTCTTGGAGAAAACATCCTAAATGCAGAAGTTTATGAGCATGATGTCATCCGCACCATAGACAAGCCCGTTCAGGAATCTGGTGGAACCGCCATCCTGCGGGGCAGTTTAGCCCCCGATGGGGCAGTGATCAAACCCACTGCAGCCGAAAAAAGACTCTGGAAGCACCAAGGCCCTGCAGTCGTTTTTAAAAACTATCAGGACCTCAAGGATCGCATCGATTCAGACGATCTCGAAGTCGATGAAAATTCGGTACTAGTGCTCCAAAATGCAGGCCCTGTTGGAGCTCCAGGAATGCCTGAATGGGGACAGTTGCCGATTCCCAAAAAGATGCTTGAACGCGGAATTCGTGACATGGTGCGGATTTCGGATGCACGAATGAGCGGTACCAGCTATGGAGCCTGCATCCTCCATGTTGCACCAGAAAGTGCTCTCGGAAGTCCTCTCGCCCTGGTTCAGGACGGAGATCTGATCGAACTGGATGTACAAGCCCGAAAGCTCGATCTGCTTGTCGATGAAAGTGAACTGGAACAACGAAGAAGCCAATGGCAGCCTCCCGAATCCCCTTACCGCCGTGGTTTTACCAGGCTTTATCAAGAGCATGTAAGCCAGGCGAATCTAGGTTGTGACTTCGATTTTCTTCTTGGGAAACCTGGAGAAACCCGGGAACCCGATATCTTTTAAGGAAAGACTATGGATCAGGTTAAAGTTGGTATTCTAGGGACTAGTTGGTGGGCTGACGCGATGTACCTCCCTGCATTGAAGAATCATCCCAAGGCACGGGTCGAGGCAGTCGCAGGGAGAAATCCAGAAACGACCCGAGCTTTTGCCTCACGGTGGGAGATCCAACAAGACTATGAAAATGCAGAAGAGTTGATAGAAAATGCCGATATCGATGCCCTGATTGTTGCAACAAGTAATGATTCCCATTGTCCGCTCACTCTGAAAGCCCTCGAACGTGGGCTTCATGTACTTTGTGAAAAACCACTTGGACTCAATTTTCCTGAAGCAGCAAAAATGGCTTCAAAGGCAAAAGAAAGTGGAGTCATCAGCATGGTTCCTTTCACCTATAGTTTCATGCCAGCCACACGCTATTTGAAAGATTTGATCATGGAGGGATATCTCGGTCAACCTTACCACCTGAATATGCGCTATTACGGAGGTGGGGGAAGGAAACCCGGCTACCTCTGGCGTTTCGACACCCGACGTGGAGGAACTGGGGCACTGGGTGATATCGGCTCCCATTTCCTCTATATCGCACGCTGGCTGTTTGGAGAAATCGTCCAAGTCCGGGCACAACTGGACCGTCTGGTGGAAAGACCACTCCTGGATCCAGACGGTGTGGAGTATCCTAAAGCAGACGATACCGCTTTGATCAGCCTGAGTTTCGAGAACGGAGCTCAGGGGATTGTGCACGCAAGTACCCTGGCATACGAACCAACTCCATTTTCTCAGATTCACCAGATGGAATTCCATGGCTCTGATGGAACACTCCACAGCTTCACCGACTGGGACCGGACCCAGCAGGTTTCCGGAACTCGGGTTGGAGAGGGACCATTGGCAGTATTGGACATCCCCGACCGTATCTGGGGCAAAGTCCGGCGCGACAAAGTCCACGATACCTACCGTGACGTTTTCCGGATCGAAGGTTTGATGACGGGACAGTTCATTGACGCCATCGCCGAAGGCAAACAGGCCTTTCCTGACTTTCAGGAAGGCGCCATGATACAAAGGATCCTGGATGCTGCTCTGCTCAGTGATCTGGAACATCGCAGTGTTTCCCCGATGGAAATCCTTTCCTGAACCTCCATGTCACAAATCTTTATTAGAAAACAGGACACGACGAAGCTGTTGATGATCTTGAAAAAACCAGGTAGCAGCATCGAGTTGGAAGTGTTGGTCTTAGGTTATTCGTTGGTAAACTAAAATGTCAGCCAACCTCTATGAACTGCTGGCGAAGAGTTTTCGTGATCATCCCGGCACGGTGGCTATGCAAAGTCCGGAACGCGGGAATTGGACCTACGCCGAACTGGAACAGCAAACCGCGCGTTTTGCAGACTGCCTGATCGATTTCGGAGTCAAACCTGGAGACCGGGTGGCAGTCCAGGCAGAAAAATCCCCGGAAGTCGTCTTTCTCTACCTTGCCAGCCTGAAAACCGGAGCCATCTTCCTGCCTTTGAATACAGCCTATCCTCCTGCCGAGTTGGAATTCTTTCTGGCTGACGCCGAGCCTCGTATCCTCGTCTGCGACCCAAACAAGCGATCCATGTTGGAGCCTTTGTGCACTGGAATCGGCATTTCACTATTCACCCTTGGTGCTGACGGAAGTGGTGATCTAAACGGAATACTTCCGCCGTCTGGAGGACTTCCAGTCATTCCAAGGGAAGGAAACGACCTGGCAGCAATCCTTTACACATCCGGAACCACCGGTCGTTCCAAAGGAGCGATGATCACCCATGACAACCTCTCCACCAACGCCCAGACCTTGCACCGTCAGTGGGGATTTGTTCCCGGTGATGTTCTGCTTCATTCGCTGCCCATCTACCATGTCCATGGGCTTTTCGTGGCCCTGCACTGTGCCTTGCTGAATGCTTCCAAAATGATCTGGATTCAGAAGTTCGATTCCAAGCTTGTGAATCGCAAACTTCAGGAAGCAACCGTATTCATGGGGGTTCCAACCCACTACACGAGGTTGCTAACGGAAGATTCTTTTGGAACGGCAAACTGCGCCCATATGAGACTTTTTATTTCCGGATCCGCCCCGTTGCTCAGTGAAACCTTTGAGCAGTTCCGTCAGAGGTCAGGGCACACGATTCTCGAACGCTATGGCATGACCGAAGCCGGCATGATCACCTCCAATCCTTATTCAGGAGATCGCCTTGCCGGATCCGTCGGATTCCCGCTCGACGGTGTTTCTGCCCGAGTTTGTGACGAAGAAGGGAGAGAGCTTGAGGATGGGAAAATCGGCACCCTGGAAATCAAAGGCCCCAATGTTTTCAAAGGCTATTGGAAACTCCCGGAGAAGACTCTGGAGGAATTCCGTGAGGACGGATTCTTCATCACCGGAGATCTGGCATGCCGCGATCTGCAAGGCTACCTTTCCATTGTTGGTCGCGGTAAAGACCTCATCATCAGCGGCGGACTCAATGTTTACCCTAAAGAAGTCGAAGACCGTCTGAACCACCTGGACGGAGTGCAGGAATCCGCCGTCTTCGGACTTCCTCATCCAGACTTTGGCGAAGCCGTAACCGCCATCATCGTTTCAAATCAAAAGACCTTCAGTGAGTCAGAAATCCTCGACCAACTGCGCCCACTGATGGCAGCTTTTAAACTCCCCAAGCGTATCCTTCCCATCTCCGAACTCCCCCGTAACAGCATGGGAAAAGTCCAAAAAAATCTGTTACGCAAACAACACTCAGCACTTTATGACAACCAATAATCCATTTCATTCTTCATGATGGACTTCCTACTCCCTTCTTTGAAAATTAATTGTTAATAAGATGGATGATTCACAGGAAGTGTGGATCTCCAGGATTTGAAATCCTGGTAAATGACGTCTTCCTTTGCATGACAGGAAAGGCAGTCTCCAACCCTTCTAATTTTCTGAATTTCATATACATTCAGACTTCTCGCCTCAGGATGACTGGAAGCTCCTGGGGTTTTCTGCCCTTCATCAATCCACCCCCGGGGCAGGATCCATTCAGGATGGTCTGGATGTGTCACATGTTCATGGATGATTCCTAACGCTGAATCACTTTGATGACAACCATTACAACTTCTTCCATCAAGTCTTGTCGTATGAGGAGACAAAGCTGAGAAAAGTTGGTGCCTGACCTTTTCATTTATTCCAGGTTTTTCAAGAATTAAATTCATCCCTGGAACAAAGGTCGTAATCCTCCCGCTTTCATCCACTCCGAGCGCAGGCAAACTGGCTTCAACCGCCCAACGACTTTCGATCCAACGCCCGGGAGTTTTCCGGTCAAGCAAGTGATCCCACTGTTTTTGGTTGGCATCATAACGGATGTGACAACCATAGCATTGTGGAGCCCAAGTGGCGTGACAGCTATCGCAAGTCAGCCTTTCATGCCCATTCAGGTTGTGATGAAGACCCTGTTTGAAAAGCGGAATTTCCAATTCTTTTCCGCTTACCTTTCCCGTCAGTAAGCGTCTTTTCTTTCCAAGAGGAGAGACACTTTCACGTACATGATACAACGCGCTGCCATGGCGGCGGGTAACCGTCACCTCGGCTGAATCGGAATAAAAGAATCGCCCCGGCTGCAGCGCGGCATAAAGGTTTTCCTCTGGCGTCAGCCGGTTCAAAGGTTTCTTTGCCAGCTCAGCTCGGTGGCAATCCAGGCATTGAATGTCGATTCCTGACTCATCACGGATTCCGTTACCCATCAATTCCCGCGAGGTGTGGCAGTCGATGCAGGCCATCCCTGCCAGGCTGTGCAGGTCCGCCGCTTTTCGTTCCACCAGCCGACGGTCCGGAAGGCGACCGAAATCCTGGATCCTCTCTGGATCGACCTCTTCCACTTCCGCCAGGCCGAGATAATTCAGGGAAATCCTGCCGGAACGGCTATGACATCCAAAACAGCGGAGGTTGTCTACCTCGACCGTGAGTCGAGGATGCTCGGTTTTTTCGGGCTTTTGCGGATATTCCAGGTGACATGCCACACAACCCCCGCCACGGGCTTTCAGCGACTGACCATGCTTTCTCTTTTCATTGCCTAAATGGCAGGAAACACAAAGCTTTCGCAGATAAGAATCCGCTCCGCTTTGATCCAGTTTCTTTGAAAGTTCTAAATGATGTTGATCGATCGGTTGCTCTTCACCGAAAATCCGCCGTGTCGTTTCCAGCATCCCATCAACTGTATGCATCACAGAAAAGCGTACCCGCAGAACCTGTGCCTCATGACATCCGCTACGTCCGCAGGTTTGATCCAGACTGCCCATCCTTCCCGGAAAAGCCTCAAGCCCCCGATGTGCCAGATTTTCTTCTGAAGCTTCTGGATTCCCGAGATGACAGGAACTGCATCCCAACTGCCGGGGATCATGAAAAACCGAAAACCCCTTCCGCTCTTGATGACAGCCCAGACAACCCTCTTCGGCATGAATTACTTGGAAGCCTAGAATCATAATGATGATAAACAATATCAGTGGTTTAAAAACATGATTCAAACTTCTCAGCCTTCCCTATTAATAAAATAAGTAATTTTACAAATATTATAATATTCAGATATTGAGATAATTCTGTTGCCTGGATTCACCGGGTCATTGTTAGTTTTCAAATTATAAAATAGCGAGGATTTATGAGAAAACCAACGCTGCATTTCATCAGTTTGCTGACTGCAGTGATGATGCTACCTGCTCTGGTTTGGGCAGCGCAGATGACTGGCAAGGTCCAGTCCATCTCACGCAAAGCCAGCACGATTCAGATGATGAATCTGAAGACGAAAGAGGTGGATGTCATCCGTTTCAGCAAAAACACCAAGTTTGTCAACGCAAAATCGATCAAGGAATTTATCGTCAACGACAAGATCGTCGTCGATGCGTCTCCTGGAGAACCGGCACAGCAGATCAAGCGTGTTCTGGTCAAGATCGATCCTAAAAAAATGATCGGCACCAAGGAAGTTGCAGCCTTGATGAGGAGGTCTCCTGAAGAGTACCTGATCGTCGATGCAAGACCGGGTGGAGTTTATGACGTTGGTCACATCCCTGGTTCGATTTCCATGCCGACTGCAGATTTCAAGAAAAAAAACCATTTGCTGCCAAAAGACAAAAACCGCCTGCTGGTTTTCTATTGCGGAGGGCCTACTTGAGGATTCAGTCCTAAATCCGCCGGTCTGGCGGAGAAAGCCGGATACACCAATGCAAAAGCTTACATCGATGGACTTCCCGCATGGAAAAAGAAAAAACTTCCAGTTGTTGTTCTCAACACCTGGCTCAAGAAAAACCTCGATGAACACCATGTGATCGTGGATGTCCGCAACCAGGTCAAACAACGTCTTCCAGGAGCCGTGAATTTCAATGCCTCCAAACTCCAGGCGATGGGCAAAGATTTCAAGTCCCGCAAGCTGAAATCATTGAAGAAAAACCTGCCCGGGTTGGGAGATAAGAAAGCCCCGATCATCGTCTATGCCGACAGTACCTTCTCTACAGAAGCATTGAAAGGGTATAAGGAGCTTTCATCCTGGGGTTATAAGAACGTCACCATTTTGGACGGTGGCCTGACAGAGTGGAAACAAAAAGGTTTTCCCCTGCTCAATACTCCACCGGAATCCCGCATCGTCTATGTCAAAAAACTGGTCCCCGGTGAAGTGGCAAGCGACGAGTTCCAAAAATTGGTCAACACCAACAATGCCTTGGTACTGGATGTCCGGACACCAAAGGAATATGCGGGAGGGCACATCAAAACGGCACTTCATGTCCCATTGGACGATTTGGAAGCCAATCTGGCCAAAATTCCAAAGAAGCGGGAAATTCTGATTCATTGTGTTGCAGGCGCAAGGGCCCAGATTGCCTACAACCTGCTCAAAGGCAAGGGGTTCGAGAAAGCACGTTTTCTCAATGCCACCATCGAGATTAACAAACAGGGTAAATTCACAATCCTCTGATTTTTTATGAACCTGATTTTTTAATCGCGGGAGGAATGCCTCCCGCAACGCAGGGCCTCCTTCCCCGACATCATCGTGATGGAGGACGTCCCGGCTGAAAACGGTCAAAATTCCTGGATCCTGAAACCGGCAAAACCATGAAGCCAAACTCATTGAAACGCAGAAAATTCTTGAAAATTTCCTCTGCTTTTCTGGCGTCTTCGACGATGGCCGGAGGATCGCTCTCTTTCAATCAACACAAATCCCTCAAAGCCGCACAAACTTCAGAAGAAAAGGTCGTTCCCACACTTTGCGAACTTTGTTTCTGGCGCTGCGGGGTGAACGCCCACGTACGTGACGGGAAAGTCTACAAGATCACGGGTCAGGAACAGCATCCGCTGAGCAACGGCAGGCTGTGTCCCCGGGGTACCGGAGGACACGGACTACTCTATGATCCCAATCGGCTCAAACATCCCCTGATCCGTGAAAAAGTGAACGGCAAGGAAATGTTCCGAAAAGCCGACTGGGAAGAGGCCATTACCCTGGTGGCAGATAATTTCATGCGCATCCGTGAAGAATACGGACATGGTTCGGTGGTTACCTTCACTCACGGATTCGGAGCCTCCTTCCTGAAAATCCTATGTGCTTCCTGCGGTATGATTTCCGCCCCATCCTATGCGCAGTGCCGAGGTCCTAGGGAAGACGCCTTTAAACTGACCTTTGGACATTCAGTGGGCAGTCCTGAAGCACTTGATATCAAGAACAGCCAGTACTTGGTACTGATCGGCACCCACCTTGGTGAAAACATGCATAACACCGCGGTTCAGGACTTTGCCGATGCTATCGGTAATGGGTGTCGAATCGTAGTCGTCGATCCGCGTTTTTCAACTGCTGCAGGAAAAGCCGAACGCTGGCTCCCGATCCGTCCTGGAACCGACATGGCCTTATTGAGGGCCTGGATCCGGATACTGATCGAAGAAGAACTCTATGATCGTCCATTTGTTGAAGAAAACACTGTGGGACTGGAAGAAGTCCGAGAAGGAGTGCAGGATGCGACTCCCGAAAACACTGCAGCCCTGACTGGAATCGCTGCTGAAGACATCATCGCGGTTGCAAGAGACTTAGGACGCTACAAAAATCACGCGCTGATCCATCCTGGAAGAAGGGTAACCTGGTATGGCGATGATACCCAACGTGAACGTGCGATTGCCATCTTAAATGCCCTGCTCGGCAATTACCGGCGTCCCGGAGGACTCTTCAAGCAGAATAAATACGGGGTTCCCAAACCAAAATTCCCGATCGCCATCGTCGGAGAACGAAAGTTCGTCTCACGCTACCCTTTTGCCAGCAGTGTCCCTGCCAGCGAAATCCTGCAGCAGACCATCACAAGCGATCCATGGCCCGTGAAAGGCTGGATGGTTTATGGAACCAACATGATCCATTCCCTGGGAAACCAGGCACAAACCATCGAAGCCTTGAATCAGCTGGAGTTCATGGTGGCAATCGACGTTCTTCCCATGGAAATCACCAGCTATGCGGACGTGATTCTCCCGGAACATACTTATCTTGAACGCTATGATGATCTCGATGACCGTTCCTTCCGGGTTCCTTATGTCGGTTTGAGACAACCGGTGGTGCCGCCACTCTACGACACCAAGTCCGGTTATGAAATTGCCAAGATGCTCTCTGAAAAAATGGGGAAATTCGATCTTTTCCCAGACGATGTCGAGACTTATCTCGACGGAAGACTTCGTGAAGTCAACAGTTCCCTGGCAGAAATCAAGGAAAAAGGGGTGCTTAAAAAACCTGAAATGGATTTTTACCGGAAACCCTGGGAGTCCCTGAAATTCAGAACCCCTTCAGGCAAAATCGAGTTGGCCTCATCCAAACTGAAAGCCAGCGGATTTGATGCCGTTCCGCGTTACACTCCACCACAGGAAAATCCCCCAGGTTACTTCCGGCTCTTGTTCGGGAGGGCCCCGATGCATACCTTCGGTCGGACTGCCAACAACCGTTTTCTGGGGGAGTTGATGCCGGAAAATGAACTTTGGGTGAATGAAATCACCGGGAAGGATATGAAACTCAAACCGGGCGAATATGTGTATCTGATCAACCAGGATGGGGTCAAGAGCAAGACCCCGATCAAAATCCGCCTCACCCAGCGCATCCGTCCGGATTCGGTTTACATGGTTCACGGGTTTGGCCACACCCATCCCGAGCTGGAGCAGGCCTTTGGCCGCGGGGCGAGTGATGCGGATCTGATCACTCATCTGGACATTGATCCGATCATGGGCGCCACCGGCATGCAGAACAACTTCGTCACCTTTACCCGCAAGGCATAATTACCATGGCACGCAAGCGAAAATACGCGATGATCATTGACACCAAACGGTGTGTAGGCTGTTCCGCCTGTGTCTATGCTTGTAAATCTGAAAACAACGTACCGGAAGGTTTTTGCCGGGACTGGATTGTCCAGCGCATCGAGGGAGATTACCCGAAGCTGACCATGCTCAATCGTTCTGAACGTTGTCAGCATTGTGAAAATGCTCCTTGCGTCAGCAACTGCCCGACGACTGCATCCCATTACGGGGGAGATGGAACGGTTCAAATCGAACCTGATCTCTGCACGGGCTGCAAGGCTTGTATCGCCGCCTGTCCTTATGACGCGCGATACATCCACCCCGAGGGATATGCCGACAAGTGCTCCTTCTGCCAGCATCGCCTGAAGCAGGGGCTCAAACCCGCATGTGTTACGGTCTGTCCCACCAAAACACTGCACCTAGTGGACCTGAACAGCAACGACGGAGAGGCGGAAAAGCTGATGCGCGGACGCGAGGTGGTCCAGGACAAAGTGCATGCTGGCACCATGCCGAAACTGTTCTGGCTGATGTAACCGGGAGACCCCAATGAACCAAATTCAAGCAAGGAAGCTAGCAACATGAACGAGGTCCTATCCAATAAACTCAATCCTCAGGTGCTGCCTCATCTCGAAATCTGGGCCTGGGAGGTGCCGATTTATCTTTTTTTAGGGGGCCTTGCAGGAGGGCTTCTTGTTATCACAGGAGGTATGCTTCTTCTGCAGAAAGGAGGACTCTTCGGGAAAAAGAGTGAAGCGCGTGATCCGTTCACGGGAATGATTCAGATCGGATCTGTCCTTTCTCCGGTATTACTGGGATTGGGGATGTTCTTTCTGTTTTTGGACCTGGAGAACAAATTTCATGTCTGGCGTTTCTATACTGCATTCGTCTGGACCTCTCCCATGTCTTGGGGTTCTTGGATGTTGATCATCTTTTTCCCATTAGCCACCTTACAGGCCTTGATTGTCAATGAACGCTGGCTGGAAGGTTTCTCCTTGGTGAACAGAATCATTCAACCCTCTAAGAAGCACTTGAATCTGATTGCCATGATCAACGTGCACATGGGTGCTGGAATCGGGGTGTACACCGGAATTCTACTTTCGACCTTTTATGCAAGGCCGATTTGGTCCAGTTCCATCCTGGGCTTTGTCTTTCTGATGTCGGGGCTTTCTTCAGCCGCAGCGCTGGTGATGCTGATGGCACCACGCAGGGAGAAATTGATGTTTTCGAAGATGGACATGTATTTCATCTCCCTCGAAGGATTCGCGACCACGCTTTTTATCATTGGCGGAATTACCGGCTCAGAAAATGTCCGCGATGCCATGTATTTTTTGATTTCCGGACCCTATGCGCCCTGGTTCTGGGTGGTATTCGTAATGGGCGGAATGATCGTGCCGCTGATGCTGGAAACCCTGGAAGCAATAGGCCGTATCCGTTTCACCGTGCTCGTTCCCCTGTTGGTGCTGACAGGAAGCCTGACCCTGCGTTTCATCATTGTCTATGCGGGACAGGCTTTTCCGACTTTCGCCTGATGCAGACTCATGATTCCAGAGAAATCCCTGAGGTACAGAAAGATTCACCGATTTTCTAATGATGTCCATGGAAGTACTTGAAAAAACGATGAACGGAATGACCGCTTCCGAAAATGAGCACGAAGTGAAACGTCAGCCCTATTGGCCGAACTGGGCTGCAGGCGTGGGGTTGGGGCTGATATTGTTGGCAGCGTTCTACATTGCCGGACGTGGTCTGGGAGGATCCGGAGCCCTTTCACGGGCAACGGGAGTCGTATTACACACGGTGATGACGGAACATGCTGAAAGTCTCGACTACTTCTCACGTTATTACCGCGGTGAATACTGGATGAACGACTGGCTGGTGTTCCAGATGATCGGAGTCTTTTTGGGTGGCTTATTCGGAGCATTGACTGCAGGACGATTCGGAAAATCCGTGGACAAAGGTGAATCGATCACCAACTCACAACGGTTCTGGTACGCCTTTCTGGGCGGAGGTTTGATGGGCTGGGGTGCAAGGCTCGCAAGAGGCTGCACCAGCGGCCAGGCTTTAAGCGGTGGCGCCACCCTCGCAGCGGGGAGTTGGGCCTTCATGCTGGCGTTGTTTTTGGGTGGATTCGCCACCGCTTATTTCATCAGGGGGATGTGGAAATGAATGCAGCACCACTGGCAAAAATGGGTCTGATCACGATGGAGGTCAACCTCATCCTGGCGGGGCTGATCGGCTTCGGCTTCGGCTTCATGCTGGAGCGGGCAGGATTTGGTTCCGCGCATCGTCTTGTCGGGCAATGGTATATGCGGGACTGGAGTGTGTTTAAAGTCATGTTCACGGGTGTGGTGACAGCCCTTTTCGGTGTTCTCATCCTCGACGGACTGGGTTTGATGTCCTTCGAAGCCCTTTATCTGAACAAAACCTACTGGGGTGCTCAGATCATCGGTGGACTGGTGATGGGAGCCGGTTTTGTGATTGGAGGATACTGCCCGGGAACTTCTTTTGTGGCACTTGCCTCAGGCAAGTTGGATGCCCTGTTTTACATCCTCGGCATGAGCTTCGGGGTCCTTGTTTTTTCAGAGGGCTGGGGCTACTTCGAGACCTTGCAAAACCTGGGATCCTCAGGCAGGCTGACCCTCGACGAGTGGCTGGGGTTAAACCCCTGGCTGATTGCTGTGGTTCTGCTGCTGGTGGCGGTCATCGGCTACCGTTTGACCACGGCACTTGAAAACAAACTTAAGCAATGAGGAGGATCGATGTTTGACCGAGATTACCGATGGGTGCTTCCGCTTTTGGGGATTTTGATGCTTCTGTTGATCCTGGTCACCCATTGGCCTCGTGCCGGTACCTGGTACGAAAACGAAAAGCAGGTGGAAATCAGTTCCATCAAGGTGACCGAACTTGCCACCTGGATCATCGAAGGACGCAACGATTTTGTCCCGGTGATGCTCCAGTCCGAGGCTGATCCGGGGCTGCAGAACATCCCGGGGCTGGTGTCCATAGACCCGTTTGACGATCCTCAAAGAGATGTTGAAAAACTTCCCATCTACAAGCAAATGCTGATCCTCACACCGTCAGGAAGCCTTGATCCCGGCCTTGCGATACAGTTGGTGAGCAATGAAAAAAGACGGGTGATCCAGGTCGAAGGAGGTGTAAGAGCATGGAAAAACATGATCAACGCCGAAGATATCCAAAATTTATCCTTAACAAAAGAAGAACAGGATGCGCTTGCCCGAATACGACCCTTCTTTCACCCGGAGCTTTATCAAACAATCGGCACTCTGGGTGAACCAAAGGAGGAATACGTTGCGCCGGTGAGTGCATCCCCTCCGCTCCTTGAGGAAGAGGAAGAGGAAGAAGAGGAAGAAGGCTGTTGAACTCCAATAGCCTCTTCCAGAGGTTTAATGATAAATCACGCAGGGCATGATACTTCCGTTCTACATGACATCCTGATGGATGTCATCCATCTCAAATAGGGAGAACTCATGATGTTTCGTATTCTCAGCTTAACGATAATCTTAGGAGTATTTTTTCTTTCGCCGCTTCATGCGGAAATGACCCAAAAACCGGGCATGGCGAAGCTCTGCGCGAGTTGTCATCAGTCCGATTCGAACATGATGCGCGGTTTTCTTGAAAACATCGCGTTGAAGTCAAAGACCTTGCAGATGGACCTTATGGGCCACAAGGAAGTGGTCAAATTCAACGACCACACCGAATTGAAAAACCTGAACTCCTTCAAGGATATTCGCAGTTACAAAGGCAAGGGATTCCGGATTCATTATGTGGAAAAGCAGGGTGAGAAGCACGCGGTACTGATTACACGTTTTGACATCCTCCGCACCATCAAACCCGAGGACAAACTTGATCATCAGGCTTTCAAGAATTACCGCCTGCAGCCAGGAGTGGTGGTTTATGACACAAGGCCTCCCGTCAAGTACCAGGAAGCTCATATTCCCCGGGCTAAAATGCTGCCTGCACCAGCATTTGACAAATTTGCAAAGAACCTCCCGGAAGACAAAATGACACCCGTGGTTTTCTATTGTGTCGGGGGTTGTCTCAGCCCCACTGCTACGATGCGTGCCCGGGGACTGGGCTACAAAAACGTAAAAATCTATACAGGAGGTTTCCCAGAATGGACTCAGAAGGAATTTTCCGTGACCACTCCTGTCTGGCTGAAGAAAGCGGCTTCGGGAAAAATTCCGCATGTGCTGGTTGACCTGAGACCAAGGGATGAAATGGAACAAGGTTTCATCCTGGGAGCGGTTTCGATTCCATTTGCGGAACTTGCGTCACGCAAGGCGGAATTTCCAAAACAGAAAAATGCACCGATCGTTTTCTACGGGCCTGAGCGGGAAAAAGCAGCCGGCCTCGCGGTGTCCTGGGGTTACAAAGCCGTGCGTATTTTCCCCCAGACATTTGAGCAATGGCAAACAGCCAAAAATTCGGTAAGCCGAGGGGTCAACAGCAACCGCATTAGTTACGTCCCTAAACCCAAACCCGGTACGGTAAGCAAGGCCGATTTTGAAGCCATCATTGCAGGAAAAAAACCTTCTGCCTTGATTCTCGATGTGCGCAATCCGGATGAAGTTTCGGAAGGAAGATTTGCAATGTCCCGCAACATACCGGTCGCGGAACTGATTCACAGGGTCAAGGAAATTCCTCAGAACCGTGAACTGGTTCTTCACTGTAAATCCGGGGTTCGCGCGGAGATGGCCCATAATCTCCTGAAAGATGCAGGAATCAAAAGTCGTTTTCTGAACCAGACCATTAAATTCAAAAAGGACGGCAGCTACAAAATTCTTTAACCGTGATTTCAACACCTGCGGACGAATGAATTCCGAAGGTGTCTTCAATTATCAAAGGTTTTCAGAAATAGGGTTTCATCACTTGAGAATCCAAAACAGACAGACGAGCAAAATCAGAAACAGGGCTTACAATGGAAAAAAACATCATCGTTCCCATCGATTTCAGTGACATCAGTAAAGATGTTGCTCTGTATGCAGACCAATGGGCTCAAAGGACCAAGGGTAAGCTTCATTTCCTGCATGTCAGTCAGATGCCGGAAATGTCCTATTATCCGGCTCATTTTGAACAAACGGAAAAATTCGATGAAACCGAACAGATTGCCAGACTTGATGCCTTCCTGACTCCACTTGATTTGAAGGCGGACCGAGAAATCTGCCATGAATACGGAACGCCTTATTATAAAATTCTGGATCTGGTGGAAAAGGAAAAGGCAGACTTGGTCATTATGGCTGCCCATTCCCATACCATGCTTGGCAGATTGTTCATGGGAAGTAACACCGACTATGTTGTGCATCACATCCACTGCCCACTTTACGTTTTTAAAAAACCGGACAAGGAAACGGCAAAAATCATCCTGATCCCACTGGATTTCAGCGATGCCAATCACAAGTTAGTTGAAACAGGAATGGAATGGGCTGAACGTGAGAATGCCGAACTGCATTTTGTGCATGTCATGCAGCCGGTTGATTACTCTTATTATGGCACTGAATCCAGTTGGGGCGCGGGCAAGACGGAACTGATTCTGACCGAAGAACATGGTCAGAAAGCGATCACCGAATTCCTGTCTGAGCATGTGATTAATGTGCCCTACAAAACCGTGGTCCTTTTTTCAAACTCATCCTACCTGAGGCTGCTTGAATACCAGCAGGACACCAGGGCGATGATGATCATGATCGCGGGGCATGACCACTCTGTTGCAGGAAGGATTTTTCTGGGAAGCAATACCGATTACCTTTTGCACCATGTTGACATTCCAATCTATGTACATAAGGAGCCTTGAATCACAAGTGAACCAAACTTGATACTCTCTACCACGTACTCCCAATTGCGAGTTAGAAACTCCTGAAGGAAAAAGGGGAAACAGGGTAGGATCCGGTTGCCAAAAGGATCATCAGAATTGTTGCCCTGCTGATGGTGATCCCAAAATCGTGACCGCCCTTTTCCCCTTCTTTTTCATACTCCTCTTCCAGAAGATTCTCACCTCAATCCGCTTTTCACCTGGTTTTATCAAACCAGAATCCAGCCCTCATTCAGGCAAATCATATTTCCATTCCGAAACACTCAAATCCGATTTGAGCGCCTATCTGTTATGATCCTTATTCTGAAACAAACGTAAGAGATGATTACCAATATTCGTGATTTCAATTATTTTCAGATACTGTTCAATGCGATTTCAAAAAACTTCTGTTGTGGACTTTCCCATCGGGGCTGTATCAGATTTTCACAGAAATCCAAAAATATTGAAAGAACTGACCCCACCCTTGGCCCCTGTATACTTTCATCGAATTGAGCCACTGAATGAAGGGTCCATTGTGGAAATGACCATTTGGCTTGGATGTTTTCCAGTTTTTTGGAGGGCAAAATATATTGAAGTACAAAAATTGTCAGGATTTTCTGATATCCAAGAAAAAGGCCCCTTTAAATTATGGAAACATGTTCATCGCTTTCATGACCTTGAGAATGGCAAAACCGAAATCGATGACAACATTGAAGCAGAATTTAAGCCTGGATTGAAAGGAATGCCTGGAAGATTGATTTGGATGGGATTGCATATGTTGTTTTATTTTAGGCATTGGAAAACCAGAAAAATGCTTGCTCGGTTTTACCCGAATGCTGGATATGCCATTCAGTACGAGACCCGATGAACAGGGCACTTGTCGTCGGAGCAGGCGGAGGAGGTCTTGCTGCTGCTCTGGAACTGGCAACCAATGGAATGGATGTAACAGTTCTTGAGAGTCATATCTGTGCAGGTGGATGTGCTGGTACATTTTATCACAAAAATTATCGTTTCGACGCCGGAGCAACCCTCGCTGGCGGATTCAATAAAAATGGACCGATGGACATCATGTCGCATCGGTTCAATATCAACTGGAAAGGAAAAGCCGATGACATCGGCATGAAAGTTCATCTCCATGGACACCCAAGCATCACCCGTTGGGTCGATTCTGAATCTTGGAAAAAAGAAAGGCTTCAACAATTTGGAACATCTGGAGAAAAGTTTTGGAACTGGCAGGAATACACTTCAAACCTGCTGTGGAAACTTGCTATGCAGCATCCTGCCTGGCCTCCAAGAAAAATTTCTGACCTTCTCAGGTTGTTGGAAATGATCCAAACTGCAGGTTGGTTTTCTGGAAAACATTCCAGTTTCCTAAAACTTCTCCAATTGAGCCAGGATGCTTTCAGGCCTTTAAAATCAAGAATAATGGAGGTTCCAGAAAAAATGCGTCAATTCATTGATGCCCAACTTTTGATATCTGCACAGGCTACAAGCAGCAATGCCAATGCCCTCTACAGTGCTGCAGCTCTGGACCTGAGCCGACAAGGGGTGATGCATTCAGAAGGGGGTATGGGGGGCATTTGTGAACAAATGGTGGAAAAACTTCGAAGTAATCATGCAAAGGTCCTATTCAAGAAAGAAATCACAATGCCACTTTGGGATGGAAACCGAATCTTTGGGGCAGAAACCAAACGAGGTGAAAGATTTGAAGCAGACGTCATTATTGTAAATCTCACTCGAGAAAACGCCTCCAAATTAATGGAAAAATCACCTTATCATCAAAAATTTGTTTCATCCGCCCCCCCTAGGGATGGCTGGGGGGCTTTTATGGTTTATACCGGTATCGATTCGTCAGCAGTAAAAAACCTTGAGGGGCTTCATCATCAGTTGGTGAAAAAACAACCCTTGGGAAATGGGAATAGTGTCTTCCTCTCTATCAGTCCGGAATGGGATAAAACCCGTGCTCCGGAAAATCGAAGAGCCATCACGTTAAGTACTCACACCTCCATGAAATTTTGGTGGAATCTCTTTCAGGAAGATAAAAAAACCTACGAAATCGAAAAAGAGAGAATGGCCAAAAAAATGTTAAAAGTGACCGAAACCATTATTCCCGGTATTAGGGAAGCCTCAGATCTTATTTTGACAGGGACACCGATCACGTTCCAAAGATTTACCAAACGATTGCATGGATGGGTTGGAGGGTTTCCACAAACAAATCTTTTTCGATCTCAATCTCCTTGCCTTGCGCCAGGCCTCTGGATGGTGGGAGACAGTATTTTCCCCGGCCAGTCTCTTGCTGCAGTATGTATGGGAGGGATGAGGGTAGGCCGTGAAATTTCCAAAGAAATTGGAGCACTATCCTCCTACGATTATTCATGATAGGTATTACCAATTGGTTCCATTGAAATTAACAATTGGTAATTCAATAAAAATTTGATATATATATTAAGTTTGGCTGATCGTGACCAAACTAAGCGTTATATTTTTACGTAAAAGCGTCTAAGAAGTCTATATAACAGCCAATCTCACACAAACCTTCTCGACTCATAATCAATTTGCTTCAATCCTGAGCCTAATATGATCGATTTTGACCCATCCATTTCGAACAGTACTTCCAACAATGCTAACGATAGGAGCAATGATTACATTGCATCCAAGGATTCCCAAGAATCATCGGAAATGTTTAAAGAATCGGAATTTGAAGATTCTGAATCTTCCCAAGAAAATCAGGAAGAGGATGGAGAATGGGAAGAGAAAGAATCAAAGCCTGAAGTTGAATTAGACCTCACGGATGATTCCAAGCGAGTTTTAGACAGTGATGTGCTTCAAGTTTATTTCCAGAAAATGGGAAGCCATACACTTTTGAAAGCCGAACAAGAAAGGGAAGTTTCCAAAAAAATCGAAGACGGCGTGATGGAGATGAAACGTGTTTTCTGTTTTTCCCTCCCTGTTCAGGATTATCTTGAAAAACTTCTACAGGATCTAAAGAACAACAAAGTTCGTGCAGTTCGTCTAATTGCAGGACTTGATGAAGACGACAACCTTATTGAAGACGAACAAAAAGCCCAAAAAAAACTGATTACCAGTTTGGAACGTTTGTACAATATTGCTCAAGAGTTCCGAGGTATTACTTCAAAAACTGGGAAAAAAGAACGGGAGCGCATTTCAAAACAGCTCGAAAAAAATCTGCTGAAAATCAATTTTAATTCTGAGCAGATTTCAGCAATGCACAAAAGTATGCTGGTTCGTCATCAGCAGATTTTGGAACTCCAACGGCAAATTGACACACTTTCCACTAAAATTGGTACGGTCGAAATCAAACAACAGCCAAATTTTTTTAGCTGGCGGGATAAAGATAGCCAGAAAAAGTGGCTCAACATTTCGAAAAAAATTGGTGCTCAGCAAAAAATAAAACCGCTCACTTCCCGAAGAATATATGAAAGATTTCGATTGAAAAAATTTCAAATGGGATTACTTCAGGAAAAAATAGGCATTCCTTTTGAGGAGTACCAGTCTCAAATCGAACAGATCAGAAAATCAGAAGTCATTGTCCAAAACGCAAAAAATCGGTTGACTGAAGCCAACCTCCGTTTGGTGATCAGTATTGCCAAACGGTTCATCAATCAGGGATTGGATTTTCTGGATCTGATACAAGAAGGGAACATTGGCCTGATGCGTGCGGTTGAAAAATTTGAATACCGGAGGGGATTTAAATTTTCCACTTATGCCACCTGGTGGATCAGGCAATCCATCACACGCGCCATCACAGAGAANTCGAGGACCATANGAATTCCCGTTCATATGGCTGAAACGATCAGNAAATTCAATCAGATGGCTCGAACTCTGGCNCGGGANCACAATCGGCCTTTGACATTNGAAGAATTGGAAAAACACCTGGATATTTCACTGAATGGAGTNCGTGACGCTTTGCAGGTAGGGAGAACNCCNGTCTCACTTGAAACTCCAGTTGGAGATCGTGAAGAAACTTATCTCAAGGAGTTGGTTGCCGATCAAAAAACCCTCGACCCTTCATTGGCGGCCACCAACACCCAAAGAGGTTCGATGATTGACAGGGCTCTGAATTCCCTTACGGAAAGAGAACAGAAAATTCTTAGAATGCGTTTCGGTTTAGGACATCAGAGAGAACATACCCTTGAGGAAATTGGTGAGGTTTTCGATGTCACCCGAGAAAGAATCCGACAAATTGAGACCAAAGCCCTTCAAAGGCTGAGGCACCCGTTGAGAAGGGTGCTCATTGAATCCTTCTACGAAATTTAGAAAAATCCTTCACGTTTTTCACGTCTCATACAACTGCTCATGAAACCCACATGGGCAGTTTCTTAAATTATATTTTTAAATAACTAGAACTGAGGATCAGGAATCTTCGATTAGCGTCAAGACGTGCTTTGGCTTCTGATTGGCTTGAGCTAGCATGGACTGGCTGGTTTGAAGGAGGATCTTGTTTTTAGCNATACTGGCAACCTCAGCAGCTGCATCTGTATCTGCAATCGTGGAAATACTCCTACTAAGATTTTCATTTTCCGATTTGACGGAACTCAGTGTTTTTTCGAGTGAGTTTTTCTGAAATGCTCCAAGATCCATTCGAGAAGTGTTGATGTCCTCGTATGCGGAATCGATCAAATCAATGGCNTCTCTTGCTCCTCCAGGAAGGGTCAGGTCTATGTCAGCGAGGCTCCTGAAGTCACTGCTATTCTCCACTCCAGTTGCCAGATTTCTGGGGCGCATATCTTTGAGATCAAGCTCCAGAAAATCTTTGGATGAGGCTCCGATCTGGAATGCCTGGGTCTGCTGAGCGATGTGAAGGTATCCTTCGTTTTCAGCTCCAATCAGTTCATCAATCGGTATTTCTTCCCATTTCATCCCAGTCTGATTTCCTTCTTCATCAAAAATGGGGGTTTCCCTCAATTCCGTTTCACCACTATATTCTACCACGGCTCCCTGAGCTGAAGTCCCCGGTCGTGCCTTCAGCAACTGCCCATGACCACTGGCTGGATCCCCACCAATCGAACCGGCAACATCCTTACCTGGAATAGAATTTTGGGCTTCCCCTACCTTCTTGGTAAGAACACCTGGAAGGCTTGAGGTTGCCGAAAATGCAGTATGATCTCCAAATTCCTTGTGCCGGATCTTGATGTGGCCTTGGGGGCTGAGCATTGCATCCAGTGGTAGATCTTGTTTTNCGAACCTATCATTCAGTTGNTAGATAATGATTTGGCGAATCTCTTTATTGACCTGTTCNGCTGGAAAACGTTGTGGNTCATCNACATGACTTTTACGAATTTTNTGNAGTTCNTCACTNAAATCACCTTTATTTGAATCGAGTTCCACGACTCTGGCTCCCTCTCGGATCACAAATCGGAACCCTTCAGCAACATGTTCTACGGATAGAGGCTCCGGTCCCTGCATGATTGCACGTGTGGCAGGCTGAGTGATATCAATGCCAAAGCCTTCGGCAGGAGAACCGGGAGTATCGATCTGTGCTTCCACGAATCTAAGTTTGTTTCCAACCACACTTCCTGAAATTCCCATGGACCCGTTGAGTAGTTTTTTCCCAGCAAAGGTCGTCCTTTCGGTCTTCTGTTCCAAAGCACTCAGGAGTTCTTCGAATTCCATCTGATCCGCTTCCAAAAGCAAAGTATCATTCGTGGCTTCATTCGCGGAATGTACCGCAAGTTGTTTCATTTGATTCAGAATATCGACGCCCTCGGCCATTGCCGCTTCAGCCGTTTGAAGCAGGGACATTGAAGTTTCCGTATTGGTCTGAGCCTGTTTCAACCCGGTGACTTTGTTTTGCATGTTCGTACTAACAAACAAAGAAGCCCCACCATCGGTTCCATCAACCACTNNCTTNCCAGAACTCAAGTTCCGTANCGACTGATNGACTCGATCNGCATTCACCCCATAATGTCTAAGGGTGTTTTGTGCTGCCGGGTTAAATTTAATCTTCATGCTTCAAAAATACTTCTTGGGAAAAGATTTCTTCAGACACTAGATCGGCATATTACTTGAGAACTTTAGCAAAATTTTATGGTTTCTATTGAATCCCTTCTGAAGCATTGTAATTGGCGGCCAAAGCAGATCGATTCATGACTTCAAACCGGAGTCATTCATTGGATCACGGCATGCTTCGCTCGAAAGTGAATTCTTTTGAGAAGATAAAAAATATCCATAAAAAAAAATTGGTTGAAACTTGACAAATATCCACTTGCTTGAAATTATTAGCCTAGANATCAAGATGTTNCTATTAATAGGCACCAATCAGGATGCAGCAGGTACCGGTCAAGCTTTACGGTTTGTTTGGGAAATTCCGGCCCGTCGAGTATCAAATTGACGAGGAAATTTCTCAACAACTGGATATTGATTCATTGCTTGATGTTGATAATCACTGCTATGAGATATGCAGTTTGTTCAAATCGGGTCCTCAATTATTTATCAACCTAAGACTCCTTCCCAATCCACAACTCTACGAACCCCGTCTTCACCTGACCTTCCCCCCTTCTGCAGCAAGTTGAGTATCGTTCTTTTTTGAATTTATTCTGAAAGAATTTTCATTCGTTACAATTTCCACGAGAAAATTAGATCAACTGAAAGGGTTGACTTGATTCCACTGCCCGTTATAGCTTTTACACAAAATTGACTTAACAGTTTTAACTTAAGGAGTGATTTATGGTTTTTACCAGCCCTCTACCTTCAATCGATATTCCTAACATCTCCCTTTCTAGNNTCGTTTTGGAGAAAACGGAGCAACTTGGAGACAAACCGGCATTGATTGATGGGTCCAGTGGCCAATTTATCTCCTACTCGGAACTAGGACGTCAAGCAAAATGCCTAGCTGCCGGACTAGCCCAAAGAGGTTTCAAACGTGGAGACGTATTGGGAATTTTCAGCCCAAACTGTCCCGAATACGGGATCGTCTTTCATGGAGTGATTCTGGCAGGAGGCACCAACACCACNGTCAATCCGCTCTACCGNGCAGAGGAACTCTCAAAACAACTCAATGATTGCCATGCACGNTTTTTGGTCTGCCATTCGAGTTGTCTTCAAACCGCCCTTGAAGCTCATCCCTCCACTTCAGTTGAGGAGATTTTTGTAATTGGTGAAGAAGGAGGCGCAACATCGCTTTCAATGTTGTACGGCGATGAAAACCAAAGTCCTGACATCGAAGTCGACCCAGACACAGACCTGATCGCCCTTCCTTATTCCAGTGGAACCACGGGACTTCCTAAGGGGGTCATGCTCTCACATTCGAATTTAGTTTCGAATTTATACCAATTCGAAAATTTTGAACCAACTGGGGAGGATGACACCCTCATTGCGGTCCTCCCTTTTTATCATATTTACGGGATGACNGTGATTCTCAATTCGGCACTCAGGCATGGAGCCCGTGTGGTTTGNATGCTCCGTTTTGACCTGGAGCAGTTTCTGAATTTGATGCAGAAGTATGAAGTGACTCGAGCATACCTNGTCCCTCCAATTGTGCTAGCCCTTGCCAAACACCCGATGGTGGAAAAATTTCGCTTTCCCAAACTGAAGACAATCATGTCTGGTGCCGCCCCACTNGGGGCGGAATTGGCTGAAGACTGTGCGCAAAGGCTGGGGTGTACGGTAAAGCAGGGCTACGGTCTAACCGAGACCAGCCCTGTCACGCATATCAATCCCGAACCACCGGGCCGTGTCGTGCCAGGTTCAATCGGCATCTGCATTCCTAATACAGAATGCCGTATCGTTGATTATGAAAATGGGAATGATTTGGGAACAGGGGAACAGGGGGAACTCTGGATCCGTGGACCCCAGGTAATGAAAGGGTATCTCAACAATCCNGAGGCCACAGAGCAGACGATCGACTCNGATGGTTGGCTNCATACAGGCGANATTGCCGAAGTNGATGAAGACGGATACTTCAAGGTTGTCGATCGAGTCAAGGAACTGATCAAATACAAAGGTTATCAGGTGGCTCCGGCAGAACTGGAGGCATTGCTATTGACCCACCCATCCGTGGCGGACTGTGCGGTCGTACCCGNGGAAGATGATGAAGCCGGAGAAATCCCGGTTGGCTATGTTGTCTATAAAGAAGGNNTGGAAGAAACACCGGAAACCATCATGGGGTTCATCGCTCAGCAAGTTGCCCCACAAAAAAAGATCCGACGTATCAAACAAGTTGAACAAATACCAAAATCTCCTTCAGGAAAAATCCTACGTCGGCTATTGAGGAACCAGGCCATCTGAATCCACTTTAGCCCTCGACNACTTGTTATCCCCCCCCATAAAAGATTAAAAAATTTATGGTCGATAAGAGCTTGATTAGGATTTGCATAGGATTAACGCTATCATGGTTGTCATCTGAATTTTAGGAAAAGAAACATCCATTCCTGGCATTACGTCTCGAAGGGTTCTTTCGTGTCAATCAACTCAGGTATTTGACATCTTTTTAACAATTGAAACCATTAATAAACTTCCCTGGAGGAAGTTCATACGANAAATGAGTCATGAGTGACGGGACAGAAGAAATCGCGGATCTGGAACAGCAAAATTCACATTATCCAACCACTGAGCTTGAAACAGTAACCATACGTTTTGCAGGAGATTCTGGAGACGGGATGCAGCTTACCGGCAATCAGTTCACCCAGTCTTCAGTGATGCTCGGAAACGATGTCATCACTTTTCCCGATTATCCTGCTGAAATCCGCGCTCCTGCTGGAACGCTTGCAGGAGTCTCCGGTTTTGAACTGAGTTTTTCAAAACATGACATCCATGCCACCGGAGACCGTATCAGCGTTCTGATAGCAATGAATCCCGCAGCCCTGAAGATGAACCTTGGAGACCTCGAGAAAGGAGGGATCCTGATCATCAATTCCGACAGTTTCTCAGAAAACGATCTGCGTAAAGCAGAATACAATTCGAACCCACTGGATTCAGAGGAAATCCAGAATTNTCGCCTCGTACAGATTCCGATCACTCACCTCACTTTGAAGGCGGTAGAGGAGTCAGGGCTATCTCATCGAGAAGGAGGACGNTGNAAGAATTTTTTNGCACTAGGAGTCGTTCAGTGGCTTTTTGACAGNCCTATTGGCACCACACGNGATTGGATACAACAAAAATTCAAAAAACGTGAAGAAATCGTTAAGGCCAACATGATGGCACTCCAGGCGGGCTACAACTATGGTATCACCACTGAGCTTTTTCATGAACGCTATCACGTNGCCCCTGCCTCACTTCCTCCTGGAGAATATCGTCAGATCACAGGAAACCAGGCCTTGTCATTTGGATGTATTGCCGCTTCCGTTCAATCAGGGAAACCGCTGCTCTATGCTTCCTACCCGATCACACCGGCATCGGACATCCTTCATGAAATGGCTCAGCACAAAAACTTTGGTGTCAAAACCATGCAGTCCGAGGATGAAATCGCCGCGGTTTCTGCCTGCATTGGCGCTTCTTACGGGGGTTATCTGGGTTTGACTGGAACCAGCGGACCAGGGCTTGATCTTAAGGGAGAATCACTGGGATATGCNGTGATGGTTGAACTTCCACTCGTGATCCTGAACATTCAGCGTGGTGGCCCCTCCACCGGTTTGCCAACCAAAACGGAACAAACCGACTTGCTGGCGGCAATCCATGGAAGGCATGGAGAAGCCCCAATTCCCGTGCTGGCTCCCTCAACTCCAGGAGATGGTTTTTACATCGCATTGGAAGCCTTCNGGATTGCACTCAAATANATGACCCCGGTCATTATTCTCAGCGACGGAGCATTGGCTAACGGATCTGAACCCTGGATGCTTCCTGATTTTGAAACTTTGCCTGTACTGGAAAAAGATTTCCGTAACGATCCCAAACATTACACACCCTATTCCAGAGATTTGAACACCCTTGCACGGGACTGGGTGGTACCTGGTACACCAGGATTGGAACATCGGATCGGAGGTCTGGAAAAAGATCAGTATACTGGGGATGTGAGTTACGATCCTGACAATCATGAAACTATGGTGCTGATTCGTGATGCGAAAATTCGTCGCATCGCCAAAGACCTCCCTCCTTTGAAGATCATCGGCCCATCCAAAAATCAATTGCTTGTGCTCTGTTGGGGAAGCACATACGGTGCGGCACTGTCCGCTGTGGAAAACCTACAGCAAAAAGGGAAACAGGTGTCAATGCTCCATTTACAATGCCTCTACCCTTTTCATGAAGAACTCGGAAANGTTCTTANAGGTTTTGAAAAAATCCTCATNCCTGAAATGAATCTTGGACAANTAAGCNTCTTGATCCGTTCCGAATACCTCGTGGATACGATTTCAATGAAAAAAATCCAGGGGAAACCTTTCATGGTTTCTGAAATACGGGAAAGGATCGAATCCCTGTTGACTGGTTGACTGAACCCTAAAAAGGAAAACCTGTGTTAATCGAATGTGAAAATGTGCAACTGAAGCAAATATCCTTCGCACATCTTTATGAATCATTTCAATAATACCAACATGATCAACACTGAAACTCTTTTTCCGTCGGCAAATGCTGTCCCGTTAGATCTGAAAAAAACAGATTTCGTTTCTGACCAAACGGTTCGCTGGTGCCCAGGCTGTGGGGATTATGCAATCCTCGCCGGAGTTCAGAAACTGATGCCTGAACTCGGTATCCCACGTGAAAATATGGTTTTCATTTCTGGTATCGGCTGTTCCAGCAGATTCCCTTATTACATGAATACCTATGGGATGCACACCATCCACGGACGNGCTCCTGCATTTGCNNCTGGGCTCAAAGTGGCTCGTCCGGAACTATCGGTATGGATCGTGACCGGAGACGGTGACGGACTGGGAATCGGTGGAAATCAGATGCTCCATATGTTGCGCCGAAACCTCGACGTCAACATCCTTCTTTTCAATAACCGCATCTACGGTCTGACTAAAGGACAGGTTTCTCCTACCTCAGAACAAGGGCAGGTGACCAAAAGTACCCCCTTTGGATCTTTGATGACCCCCCTCAATCCGATGACCTTTGCCTTGTCTGCAGGAGCAACTTTCATTGCCAGGGCTCTGGACGTGGATGCAAAGGCACTGCAAACCACACTTAGAGAGGCAGCAGAACATCGTGGAACGTCTTTTGTGGAAATCTATCAGAATTGTCCAATCTTCAATGACGGGACCTTCAGCGAAATCAGTGAACGTGCACTGAGAGAAGACCGAATTTTGCGTCTTCAACACGGAAAGCCTCTGGTTTTCGGTAAAGAAGTNCNAAAAGGAATTCGGCTCGATGGACTGAGTCCTGAAACTGTCGAGATCAACGACTCCACAGATCAGTCAACGCTTCTTGTTCATGACCAGAAGAGCGAGGACCCAATCATGGCACATTTGCTGAGCGGCATGAATTTTCCTGATTTTCCTGTTCCTATGGGAGTTTTTCGGCAAGTAGAACATCCTCGTTTCGAAGAATCCATTGAAGATCAAATCCAAAGCCAGATTGACAAAAAAGGAAAAGGAGACTTGCGGAAACTGATACGCGGANCTCAGGTATGGGAAGCCTGAAGGGCAGGTAATAGGAATTCATGGTTGACTCAATACATATCTAGTTTTTCAACATCTTTACGAATATCCTTGGGGCCTTCCTTTGCTTGAGATGGAAGGCCTTGAGTACCTTGGTCCTGTCTGAAGCGCTGCAGTAGGATCCATCCCCAACCGATGACCTTTCCTCCAAGTAAAACCACCGGTGTGAGNTCGTCGTCGGTCACTGCCCCGTCAGGAGTCTTGAGATCGGTATGGTANTAAAGTAATTCCAANNTCTCCCCTCCAGTNAGATTCAAGGTTTCTGAACGGTATGGACGTTTCATCACCGCCAGCACTTGTTGAAGAGACATGTCGAGAGTAAGCCGACTGAGGTTATTTCGGTTTCTTTCTCGAATTTTTCCTGGAGAGGTGCAGGAAACGCAGAAGAGGATGAATATCAGGGTCAGTAGAAAAGCACCTCGAGAAGTCTTGTCAGGATGGTATCCCATCAATCGATTGATTCTGTGTTGAGGGATCAACGTTCCCTGAGCCTCGGAATCAACTCGGCAAAATTACAAGGTTTACTGCGCAAATCTAGTTGTGCTGCAAGAATTTTATCCCAAGCCGTTCGGCAGGCCCCTGAGGAGCCAGGCAGGCAGAAGATGTAAGTTCCGTTAGCCACACCAGCAGTGACCCTGGACTGGATCGTAGATGTAGCGATTTCTTCATAGGAAAGCTGCCGAAATAATTCCCCGAAACCCTCTATCTCTTTATCAAAAAGGATTTTGACGGCCTCTGGAGTGCCGTCTCTTCCAGTGAGTCCTGTCCCTCCTGTAGTGAGGACGATATCGATGGCTTCATCCGCAATCCACTGTGATACCACAGAGCGTATTCGGTAGATGCAGTCGGGGACAATCTCCCTGGCTGCAAGATGATGACCTGCCGCAATCAAGCGATCCGAAAGCAGTTGCCCAGAAGTGTCTTCATCCAGAGACCTTGTATCAGATGCGGTCAGGACTGCGATGTTGAGGGTTAGAAAATCTTTGCTCATCCATTCCAATAGCTAGAGGTTTCGCTTTCCAGATTTGCAGAAAGGGGTACAATGTATACTTCAAGTAAAGCATGTTTCTTTGAAAATTCAAGTAGAGTAAATGACTTATGCCCCTGGTTGTTCAGAAATACGGTGGTACTAGTTTAGGAAATGCAGAAAGGCTGCAGAATGTGGCGCATATCATTGCCAATACGGTCAAGCAGCATAAGGTGATCGTGGTGGTTTCTGCGATGAGCAGTTACACCAAGGCTGAAGGGACTACCAGTCGTCTTTTGGAAGCTGGCAATCTCGCGATCAATGGCGGACCGTTTTTCAGAGTATTGGACCTGGTAGAACAAAGCCATTTCAAAGCCCTGGAGGAAGCCATATCTGACACTGTGATCATGGAGGAAGTCAAAGAATACATCCATGAGGAATTAAGATCCCTGAAGGCCTTCCTGGAAGCAATCCACGTCATACATGAAATTTCACCGAGGTCCCAGGATCTTATTATTGGAACTGGAGAAAGGCTATCTGCCAGATTACTTTCGGGAGTGTTGAAAAGTTACGGTATCGATTCCACGTACACTGATCTTTCTCAATGTGTGGAAGAAAATCTTTCTCCTAACAACGGAGAGTTTTATTCGTTATGCCAGCAGGCATTCCGGAAGAAGTTACCCGAGAATCAGAATGATGTCCCGGTGATGACCGGTTTTTTCGGGTTTGTTTCAGGAGGCATCATCAACCGAATCGGACGAGGATATAGCGACCTGACTGCAGCGTTGATCGCAGCCGAAATGCAAGCAGAGGAACTCCAGGTCTGGAAAGAGGTGGACGGTATTTTCTCTGCCGATCCCCGAAAAGTCCCCACAGCCTCTGTGCTCGATGCGATCTCTCCCTCGGAAGCCGCGGAACTGACCTATTTCGGGTCTGAAGTGTTGCATCCTTTCACCATGGAACGGGCGATCCAGTCCAAGGTTCAGATTCGCATCAAAAATACCTTTGCTCCGGAAAAGCCTGGAACCCTGATCCTTCCTGAAGGTCTGGACGAAGAAAGTCAGTCAAAACGAATCCAATTGAAGCGTACCGCCATAGCCGTCACCACCAAAAACAACATCCATACCCTGAATATCAACTCCAACCGAATGCTGCATTCCTCCGGTTTCATAGCCAAGGTGTTTGATGCTTTCCGCCATCATGGTGTAGTGATCGACCTCATTTCTACTTCTGAGGTCAATATCTCCTGTACGGTCAATGATCCAGATGAACTTGATGATTTAACCAGGGATCTTGAGGAACTGGGAACGGTAACAGTGCTTGGAGAAAGAGCAATCCTGAGCCTCGTTGGCGAAGGGATGCGGACCACACCGGGTACGGCAGGAAAAATGTTCAGCGCTCTTGCAGAAGAAGGAATCAACATCGAAATGATTACCCAGGGTGCCTCCGAAATTAATATTTCCTGCGTCATCCTCCAAAGCCAGACATCCGAGGCTTTAAAGGCCATACACAGGGCCTTTCTAGAGAATCAATGAGTCCAGCACGAAGAAAAAGTCTTTTTGAAAAACTGTCGGTAGCCATTCCGAATCCAGAAACCGAATTGGCTCATGACAATCCTTTCCAATTGCTGATTTCCGTGATCCTCAGCGCGCAGGCGACGGATATCTCTGTCAACAAAGTCACTCCTGCCCTTTTTGAGGCGTTTCCTGACCCGGAGTCCATGGCCACTGCCCGGGTAGAACAGATCCTTAGTTTCATCCGCTCCATTGGATTGGCACCCAGCAAGGCTAAAAACATCGTTAATACATGCAGCCTTTTGGTTGAAAAACATCAGGGCCAAATACCTCAGACACTTGAGGAACTGATTGCTTTACCGGGGGTAGGAAGGAAGACCGCGAACGTGATGCTCAACACGGCTTTTGGGAAATCGGTGATTGCGGTTGATACCCATATCTTTCGCGTTTCCAACCGGACGGGACTGGCAATTGGAAAGGATGTACGTGAAGTGGAAGATGGATTAATGAAGAACGTCCCGCGCAAATTCAAAAAAGATGCACATCATCTGCTGATCCTGCACGGACGTTATGTTTGCAAAGCACGAAAACCGGAATGTTCTCAGTGTGTGATACGTAGGCAATGCCAGTTCGAAGAAAAGATCATTTGATCCAGGCTGAATAAATCTGATAACACTGTTCCTGACCAAAATCCTTCAATACATTTCAGGATGCTTGATGAGTCAAAACCAGAAGTAGTTTTCCTTCTTCAATATCGATCATGACCGGGGAATCTTCAACAGCGTTGGAGACCCCGGATGGGATTTGACCAGGTTCGAGGGATTCTCCACGTAGTGGGTATGCCAGCCCGGAGGTTGTGACTCCCCTTGCCGCTCCAAATAAAGGAAGCAGTGATAAAACACTACCTTTTGTCAAAGGTTCTTCCCAGTGATCGCTGATGAATTCCATACGTTCCGTCTCAGTCCAGAGTATGATTTTCAGTCGGGAGGAATACTTGTACATCACTTCAAGATTCGCTAAAAACTGGTCCAAGCGCTTTCCGGAAGCCCCCAGCAAATGAACCGTTGTTGCTCCTTTTTCCAAACTGTACCTGATCGCCTTGTCAGCATCGTTGGTTTGCTGTTCTTCGATTTGCACAATGGAATCCGGGGAAACTCCCTTTCGGGCTTCATCATCAAGGGAATCCAGATCTCCAATGATGATTTTGGGCTTCAGTCGATGAACTTTCAAAAAATTTGCTCCACCGTCTGCAGCAATTTGAAAATCGGCCGAATTCCAGTGCTGGAGCAAAAGCTCGGTGCCTGGAGGATCCCCATTACAAATGATGAGTACTTGATTAAAAGCCATGGCTGAACCTGGGAAACTCTATCTGGTCTCAACTCCGATTGGAAATTTTGAAGACCTCAGCACCAGAGCTGTACGTGTCCTTTCTGAAGTTGATGAAGTGGTATGTGAGGAACTCCGTGTAGGTTCGACACTGATGAAACGTCTTGGCATCCAAACTTCCATCACCCTCCTCAATGAACATAATGAATCCGAACAAACCCCGAGTTTACTGAAGGCACTTCAACAAGGACGATCCCTCGCATTGATTTCAGATGCAGGGACTCCTGTTTTTGCCGACCCCGGACTGGAGTTGGTTCGTGGTGCAGTCCTGATAAAGGCAAGAGTCATTCCTGTTCCGGGGGCCTCATCCCTGATGTCTGCACTCGTTTGCAGTGGTTTTTCCCTGAACGAATTCCATTATGCTGGCTTCCTTCCTCGACAATCCCAAGCCAGGCAGGTTCGATTAAAAAAGCTGAAGGAAATCCGAACCCTTCTTGTCATATTGGAGACTCCCTATCGTCTCAATGCCTTGCTCAAGGATGTGCAGAAAATTTTTAAAGCCAGTACCACTACGGTTCTTGCGATGAACCTGACTCAGGATAATGAGAATTTTTACCGTGGTACCCTTGCTGATATACAAAAGCATTTTAGCCTTAATCGATTCAAAGGGGAATTTGTGCTCATGCTCAACAACGAAACCCCAGTTTCAGGGAGAAATAAAAGAGTCTAGAATTTTTATAATCTAGCTCTTTTTTCTTGAAATTATTTTTGATTGCAATGAAATTGAGGGCTTCCAATGAATACTAATCATTTTCCTGGTTGAAGAGGTAAACACGTTCATTTTTTTGGACCCATCCCAGATCCCTCCGGGCCACCGTTGCAATAAAACTGGGACTATGTTTCAGTGCATGGATTTCTTCACGCATTAGGATTTCCTGATTCTTCAAAGCACTTAAATTCTGTTCCAGAATCACTTTCCTTTGCTGTAGCTCTCGACTCGCCAGCAAGCCGTAATCACCGATTATAGTAACCATCAGCATCAACAATAAAAATAATGTCAGAACGCCCAGGGACATGACATTTCTCCATTGTTCCATCACCTTAGATCCCTCCGGCAACGATTCTGAATTCTCTGCAGGAGGAGGATTAAAAAGGCCATTGACATAAAGAATACGGTCCTGATTTTTTAGCTTCTTCTCACGAATTGGAGGACGAACCTGTTGCAGAAGTGTTTTTTTTGAAACCTGGTACTGCATGATTTATTGAAAGGTCAGATGGATTGATAGAATAATGTCTATTACTCTTCAATCTGCAAAAAACGGGGAAATTTTAAAAAAAACTGAAAAAGGGATGGAAAAATTAAATTCAGCTTTTTGAAGAAATGCTCTTTTTATCTGAGGAAGTGATAAAACATTGGCCACTGATTTCAGCCCCTTCATGAATGACCAGCTTTCCTGGTGGTACCCGGATTTCTCCCTCGATATTTCCAGTAGGAGAGATCTCAAGATGGTCCTGTATGTTCACATCTCCCTCCACTTTTCCAGCAACGGTCACCAAACCTCCTGATATTGACCCATGAACGTTACCGCTTTTTCCAATCGTGATCTCATCTTCACCGGAAATCACTCCTTTGATGGTGCCGTGAATGACGAGTTTGTTTCGGGAATGGACGGTTCCTTCAAGGACCAAGTCTTCACCGATAAAACCGACATCTTTTTCGTTAAACTTAGGAGAAGAACCCATAATTGGTTTGGATCATCTAACGTAGAGTCGTTTTTCCGAATTGAAACGTGAGATGGTCAACATCGGATCGGAACGCCGATTATTGATCAGAATCTCATAATGCAAATGTGGGCCCGTACTTCGCCCAGTACTGCCAACCAAACCAATAACATCTCCTCGATTGATCCGTTGGCGTCTTTTTACAAGGATTTTAGAAAGATGGGCATATCGTGTTCGGTAACGGACTGTTTTTTTCTGCCCAGGGTAAAACCCCCTGCCATGTTGAAGTTCAACCATTTTTCCAAACCCGTAGTGCCTCTTTGCTAATCGGACGATCCCATCTGCAGGCGCAAGCACTGGAGTGCCATTGCGGGCAATAAAATCTAAACCTCCATGGAATTCCCATTTTCTGGTGAAAGGGTCTCTTCTTTTTCCATAGCGATCTGAAAGCAGACGGCTTCGGATCGGAATCAGACTCGGAGTTTGTCTCCAGTTGAGGTAGTTTTTATCAATAGCCAACGAAAGTTTTTCAAGGGAGGAAACACCCAAATCTAAACTTTCCGTTTCCTGATAGAGACGTTTCCGAAGCATTCCTGGCTGTTTCAGTTCCTCATTATTTTCCAGTGTGAAATAATCCATCAGGCTTGGGCCACCTCGACCTTTGCTTGATTTTGAAGATTTCAGTTTGGACGATTTTCGGTTCAATGAAATTCCAGTGGCCTTGCTGATTTTTCGATTGAGACGGTCAATGGTGCTCTGGTTCACCTCAATGTATTCGACATGTTCGGCAAGATTTTGCTCCATTTGTTTCAATTGGGCCTGAAGTTCTTCAATCGTTACCGCCTGCTCTTCAAAAGATTTCCGGTTCAACGCGAACTTCTTCAAGGCTTTGTCCATTAAATCAAAATCTTTTTGCATGTTATGCAGCCAATCCACTTCCTTCGTGGGTTGCATCTGATCGCTTCCTTCAATGACACATGAAATGCTCAATATTCCGCACATGCTGTCATGAAGTCTGGAGATCCGAAGGATACTGGATTCCATCAATGCCATGTGTTTTTTTAAGGTGATTTCGCTGGTGTAGGCATTCTGTTTGAGTTCTTCCACATAATCTTCCAGGAATTCAATACGTGCTTCACGACCGTCAAACATGTCGATTCTTCTTTGCAAATCGGCATGCATTGTTTCTTGCTCCAGAATCACCTGCTGCTGAGAAATCATTTTTTTGTTCTGATCATAAAACAGATATCCCAACCCTGCACTTGCAGTAGTCACAATAAAAAGGATCAAAAAAAGGACAAATGAACCAAAATGAAACTGCCTGGCACCCGTATCATTTTTTTTCAGCAATAATAAGGTGAAGCGGGTCATTTAATCTCTAATGTGATGTTATTTGATTTCGACGAAGCACCTAAATCGATCTGGTACTGGTAACTTAATTGAGATCAGAACTGTTTTTTGAAGGGAATTTCTGAAGATGCTTCCAAAGCTTTCTTACCTAGACGGGATCCATCCCATCCTCAATCATTCGTCTTATTGCTTTTATGAGCCATGCAGATGCAAACCCTTTTTGGTTTAGATCTTAAGATGAATGAATTTGAACTGCTTGAAATAAATTTAAAAATCCAAATGACTTAACATTATTCTGTAATCCGAATATTTCAACATAAACCAAAGAAATATTCAACTTGCTAAATATTTCTTACACATCAGAAGGATTCTGTAGATTCTCTCCTTTCAATTTCATTTTCAAGAAGTTGGACCATTTCTTCGAGATCATCAAAATACATGTTTTCAAAAAGACTAATGATTTCAGTAATACGAGGCGGATTAGGGCTCCCATTAAGCGGATCCAACAATTTATTCAAAGTTGGCTTGCCAGGATTACCATATTTCCCATGAAGATCACGAGCATCTTCTAGAAATTGCTTCAACTGCTCCGAATTAATACCCCTCAGTTCTTCCATTCATTTAAATTCCAGAATCCAGAAGGTTTCCCCTCCCTTTCTCCTAAAATAGAGCTATGTGACGAACAAAACCCTTCCTATTCAGTGCCATTAGGCAGGTTTATTGGACTGATTGAATTTCTTCAAATTCATCCAAACCAATGATCTGCCTTGCCCCCCTTCGGATGTCAATTGAAAAAATCCGAGCTGGATCATTTGTTTAAAATATAAGTTTAACCTGTGACGGGAATCAAATCAAAGATCCAGATCATGGCAGAAGCCAAGATAAACAATATGCTGCCACCAAAAATCATTCGAAAGATACCAGATGCCATCTGTTCAGGAATATTCTGATTCATGGATCCTCCCTTGAGAAGTTTATAGGAGAATGCAGTTCATCAGATTCAGTGAAACTAAAATATTAGTAAATTTACTAGGGTATTTTCTTAATCTTTTCAGAAATACAGAGAAGCGAATAATCCTTATTTTTTGGTTAATGGAAGTCGTTGTCAAATGAATCACTTCAAACACATCATTAACAAATTTGGCAACTTAGGCATTTGCCTTTCTTCAAACCCAGGAGTCTTACAGATGACCCTCCTGTTATGTTCCACGATATTTCTTGTTTTGGTGGGGATCTCCATGATCCTGGATTTATATCTCAAATTCCTGGAAGTCACAGAGGATTNAGAAGTGATCATTTTGGGNTTGATNAAGACGAGNNCCATACGCTTNAAAGACAAGGGANTAAANAGAATATNCTTCTNCAAAGTTCCTGTTGNAAGCAATNTTCAGGAGCATATCCCACAGAAACGTGCTGCCTGAAGATCATTTGATGTTCAGACAGAATTTAATAAATAAATAGGATTTATCAGGATGCCTGTTGCGGCAAACAGCAACCAGACTTTCGTGAACAGCATTAAACCGTTCACGAAATTAAGGGGAGAGATGAATTTAAATATAATCGATGATAATCAGTCCGGCAAGCATCGCCAACTGGGATAGATAGATCAAAGCCATTTTTACTCCTTTGTTTAGATGAATTATTTAGGTTTCTGAGTCGATTTCTTCACGGATCAGTTCCAGTTTATCTTTGACCTCCCGATATTCAGTTTTTGAATCCTGAAAATCATTCAAATCNGAAGTGGCCAGTTCTTCATTAAAGGATTGGTTGGAATCGACTGTCCTGTTTTGAGTCTGATCATGATCCATCGATTCTTTGACTTGTNGGGTTACTTCTTCAATGAGTAATGCTTCCTGGTTTTCAATCCTATTCTGTAACTCTCCTTCGATCAGCAAGATGGTTTCTGTCAGAACCCTGCCCCAATCACTATGCCTTTCATGGTCAAAATGCTCATTAGCCAACTTGAGGAGGAGTTTTGACTCATCCATCAATTCGCGTAAAGCATGATCATCAATGTGGGAAAGCTGTTGTTTCATGATGGCTTTGCTGAAAACCTTTGTTTCAGCCCTTGATATTGTTCAATGAAGCCGATTCTTAAAGAACTAGCTACAATTAATGTGCCAAAACATGGTTCACCTGAGTCTGGAGCAGGAAGAGCCTACATCCCCTCTGAAATAATTTAGAGGAGGAATAGGCTGACCTTTCCCCCTATGGNTTGGGAAAAATCTTTATCTAAGGTGAGATAAAATGTGGCTGGTCTTGGGAAGAGGAAATTCCCGTCTGATAAATTCTAACCGCGGCCGATGTAGGGCATCTGGGTAGCCATNACGGTCATGAACTGGACATTGGCATCTAATGGAAGCCCGGCCATGTAAACAACAGCCTGGGCCACATGAGCAGGATCCATGGTGGGTTCTACAGAAGTGGTTCCATTTGCCTGAAGCACACCTTTTTTCATTCTGGCTGTCATATCGGTTTCCGCATTGCCGATATCGATTTGGCTGCAGGCTATGTTATAGGCCCTCCCATCCAGGGACGTGGNGCGGGTCAGACCGGTGATGGCATGTTTGGTCGCAGTATAGGGTGCGGAAAAAGGCCTGGGTGCATGCGCAGAAATGGACCCATTGTTGATGATCCGCCCCCCTTGGGGTTCCTGNTTTTTCATNATTCTGAAAGCTTCTTGAGTGCAGAGAAAAGTCCCGGTGAGATTGATGTCGACTACCAATTTCCATTGTTCCACGCTCAATTCTTCGAGTGGAATGGCAGGAGCTCCGATCCCAGCGTTGTTAAACAGCAGATCCAGTCTGCCAAACTGCTGAAACGTCGAAGAAAACAGTGCATGGACCGANTCATCATCTGAAACATCACAGGGTACGACTTTGCATTTTTCAGCATCAACTCCTGCCATACTTTGGGTTTCTTCCAGGGCATCCTGTCTCCGCCCGGCTAGGCTTACGTGATATCCAGCTTCAAGCAATGCTAAAGAGGAACTCCTTCCGACCCCGGAACCAGCACCAGTCACCACTGCAACTCGCCTTACTTCTGCCATTAATTTTCTCGTGAATTTGAATTGTTGGATGAACGATCAAATCAGAGGATCATTGAAAAAAACCCGAAGAGCAATCAGAATCAGCAGTACACCAATGCCCCGGTCGAACCAGACACCATGCTTGCGCAGTTTTGTCAGAAGGAATTTCTGGGAAACAAAAATCGCGATCAGGCTGTACCAGAGTCCGTCTATCAGCATTGGGGTGGCAACNATGATGGAAGAATTCAACAGATTGGTGGCCTGGTCGACAAACTGGCTGAAGAGGGCTAAAAAGAATGCAGTGATTTTTGGATTCAGCAAGGAGATCGCAAGACCATCCATGGCGGCTGAGGAAATCTGAAGTGTTGAAATTTGGTTTTCATTCTGATCGATGAGGCTTTTTTTCGCAGTTAGCCCCTGCCAACCAAGCCAAATGAGATAAGCAGCCCCAAGCCAGGTCAAAACCTGAAAAACCAAAGGNGCTTCTCGGATNAGGATCATCAATCCCGTCACACTGAGAAAGGCGTAAAATCCTATTCCGAGGGCATGAGAAACCCCGGTGGCTATGCCATGATATCGGGAACCAATTACGGTGTTTCGGATCACTGTCGCCAAACTAGGACCAGGGGACATTGCACCAAGCAGGCAAACGAGTGCGAATGGGAACCAAGATGAAAGATTCAATAAATTTCTCTGATAATCCAGGTGAGTTCTTTTATTCAAAAACAACCCTAGTATATCAGAAGTTTATGAACATGAAAAAGGGTTAAGCGCGAGGCTTGTTCGCTTTTCTAACTTTCAGTATCTGTCAGAAATGTCGGATCCGAGAAAAATCATTCATATCGACATGGACGCTTNTTATGCGTCGGTGGAGCAATTGGACCAGCCTCATCTTCGTGGAAAACCCCTTGCCGTCGGAGGGCTTTCCGAAAAGCGGGGGGTAATCGCCGCCGCAAGTTATGAGGCTCGAAAATACGGGGTAAGGTCCGCGATGCCCACGGCAGAAGCCTTCAGACGCTGTCCGGAACTGAACCTCGTCCCTCCTCGTTTCCCACGCTACCGTGAAATATCAAATACCGTCCATGGAATTTTTCGATGCTATACCGATCTCATTGAGCCGGTCGCNCTGGACGAGGCATGGCTGGACGTCAGTTCAAACTTCCTCAGTGAGCCTTCCGGAACCAGGATCGCGCAGCGCATCAAGGCGGACATCCTACAACAAACAGCTCTCACTTGTTCTGCTGGAGTCTCCTACAACAAGTTTCTGGCCAAGATTGCCAGTGAAGAAAATAAACCGGACGGCCTTTTCGTCATCACTCCTGAACAGGCCCCGGCTTTTCTGAACGATCTTCNTGTCAGGAAAATTCCAGGTGTTGGAAAAGTGACCGAAGAAAAACTCCGGTCTTTAGGAATTGAAATCACGGGTGAAATACTCACGAGAGATGCCGAATGGNTGCAACAAAACTTCGGCAAATTCGGCATGGTGCTNTACCAACGAGCCAGGGGAGTCGACCATCGTCCTGTGGAAGCAGAAAGGGAAAGTAAATCCGTCAGTGTTGAATCAACGTTTGATNGTAACTTGACGAANCTCGATGANNTGACNGTGGAACTGGATAACCTNATCGAAAAACTCCATCAACGTCTCAGNCGCCANGGTATCANTGGTTCNACCTTGACCTTAAAACTAAAATTTTCCGATTTTGAACAAATCACACGTTCAGAAAGTCGGGGGGGACTCTTTGACAGGGCATCCATCATTGAAACCGGAAAACGAAAACTCCTGCAATGTTGCACTAAAGAGTTTTCTGGACGTCCTGTTCGGCTTATCGGGATTGGGATTTCAAATTTTGGCAACCCACCTAGGGTCGTGCAGTTGGACTTTTTTGAGGAATTGAAGATCCTGGTTTAACCCTGTTTTCCCGGTCTGGTTCTTCAAAGCTTAGTCTTTGCGGATGTAGAGCTTCCAGAGATTCGGTTCCATCAGGGTTTCGAGGTGCCTGGCTCCGATTTCCGGGCAAAGAACGGGAAGGGTTTCCAGGGATGGGGGATGGTTGATCAAGACTTCAACAACCTCTCCAGAATCCATGCCCTTGATGCTTTTCTTCAATTTCAGTTGGGGTCGTGGGCAGACATCTCCGATGCAGTCCAGGCGGTTGTCCACCACTAGTTTTGTCCCATCCTGCAGTTGAACCTCCCAGGAGCGCATGGTGTTTTGTTCCTCAGTTGGAGGTGCTTTAAAAAGTCCCATCGTTTCCTTAAAAAATATTAATCAGTTCAAATTTAGAATCAGCAGACCCAAAATGTCCTCAGACTGAAATCACATGCTCCGCCTGGAGAATGGATTCGAGTGCATCATCCCAGTCTTCATCGTTCTTCAAATGCTTTAAATGGAGGTGAATCAGTTCCTCTTTTTGTTGAAGCTTTTCGAGGAGCCGAAAAAGTTCAGGATTCTCTTTAAAAATCGATGTATGCACTACCAGCATGTTGTTCCTCTCATAAACTGATCAGTTGATCCGCGTCTGCCATCATCTTGGAGCCTTGAATTACATCCAGACATTCCATCTTATTTTCCATCGAAGAAAGAAATGACTGTGGAACGATTTCGGATAATTCCAGCAGTTCCAAATACTCCCTGGCTTCTTCCGTTTCCAGGTCTGCTTCACACAAAAAAAGAATCCTTACTTGATGATCATGAATCGTTAATCCTGCAGCAACCCTCATTGCTTCGATGGGATCACGCCGGGCCAACACCAATAGCTTTTTAGTTTTTGATCCTTGATTCACAGGCTGATCACTTTCTTGCAACGCCCCATCATGTGACTGTTGTCGGACTGACTGCCGAATTGGGCCGGACACTCCTTATCAGGCATATGAAGGTTCCAGGCGTGTTTGCAGACGATAACCAATTCCGCTGCCCTCAGTGCCGATTGTAGCGCTTCTGATTCAAGTACTTTCACACCATCGTTGGTCAAAAAACAGGACCACTGGATTTCAGAACGGGCACAGGCCCGGGTAAGAGGTTCAAGGATCTTTTTTGAATGTTGAGAACTGATGTGAATCAAAAGGTCCATACAGGGAATCTTACTCTAATAGAAAAAAGGGTAGGTAATGCATGAAATTCCATACATTAAATCCATTTTCACTGAGAAAGGAGGGATGTCAAGTCCTGATCCTTAAATATCCCTCCAACCTAAGAAACTGGATTCCTGAGTCTCCTCTAAATTTCCATATTATCTTCATATTTGCTCCACATTTTCAGCCTAGAATGAAATCACCCTGAACGGAGGAAATGGTTCCTCCAGGATGATCAACCTCAAACCTAAAGAGGACTTATGAAAAAAGGGTGGATTCTGGTGCCGGCGCTGATTGCCGGCATCACAATGTTTTTAGCTACAGACCTGTTCGCCTGGGGAGACCGTGGTGGAAAACACGGAAAACGCGGAGGACAGAATTGGCAGAGGCCTTCTGCTGAGCAATCCTATAAAGGCTCAGTAAACCATTTCGGCATGCGCGGTCTTGGCATGAGGGGGCCTGGGATGAAGGGACCCGGCGGTTTTATGTTCACCGAAATGCAACAGGCGATGAGCGAGTCCATCGCCGAATTGAGTGGAAAACCGGTTGAAGAAATTTCCGCCGACTTCAAAACCCACTCGATGCGAGCATTGCTGATGAAATATGAGATCAATCTCGATAAGCTTCAGGAAACGATGAAGCCCAGAGTGGAAGCCATCATCAACAAAGCGGCGGAAGAAGGACGTATCACTCAACAGGAAAAGGAATTCATGCTCAACCGTCCTAGAATGCGTTGATACCAGGACCTTTACCTCCAACTAACCACAAAGGGGAATCTTGAGGAATTCCCCTGTTCCTCTCCTTTGAGTTGCTTTTTTGACACGAGAAACATAGAAACCGAATTCTGAGCAGAAGGGATATCAAACGCACGAACAGTATGCCCTCCTTTCAGAAGATTACGTGCCATGGGTGCTCCCATTACGCCTAATCCTATAAATGCGATTGTTGTCATAGTACTTTCTCCTGATGAGTGTTGAAAACCCCTGGGATTATAGGTGCTATTTAATATTTAGCCTAACGGAACAAATAAATGGGGCTAGACCAGGCCTGATGTCCATCTTCCTGGGTCACACAGACATACACTGGATTATCAATGTTAGGATTTAAAAGAATGGAGCGTTCCAGACTCATTTGATAATGACGATTGTTGTTTGGAAGTCGTGAAAGACGGATGTGACGATCCAAGCCACCAGCATCTATTCTGATTTCGTGAAAACCGATTTCTTCAATCGTCATTGAACATTGCACATGTTTCGTCTCAATGTTAAGCGTTCCCGTTTGCTGATCCTTCAGCATCATATCGAAACCTCCGAATCCTCCTGTGGTAACGGCATTCCATTCCAAGTGAGTTGAATCCAGTTGACGAACTGTTTTCTCTAGATTGTAAAGGTTGATCGGATGGATCGATTCGATCACATTTCCACTGAGGGATGCACAACCATCCCATATGGTTTCCCTTCCTCGTCCCCGATACTCTGCTCCAGCCCAAATCAGACGGATTCGATGGCCAAGTTCGTTTGGGTTGAATGGACGTACTGTTTCGAGTACTTTTAGACCATTACGTATTTCAATTTTTTCAATGGGTGCTGATCCCATTACCTCCACATTAAGCCTTACCTCCTTATCCAGGGTTAGAACAATATCCCCCATCATTACCTTCTCCGACATCTTGGAATTAGAATGTCCTAATTGTGGATCATCGATGAAACATTTCCCTGGGCTATTCAAACCCACTGTTACATCCAAATACATCCTATTTCCCGTCGTTCCATAATGATGACGTTTTAACAATGAGTCCCAAATCATCTCTCTGCTTAGGTCCTGGGCCAACATACAGGTCAATCCTCCATAAGCACCAAACATTGATGCCCCCGGGTAACTAGCCCCGGGACGTCCTTTATGCCCATCGCTATTGCTGACAATTCCTACCCGGTATCCATTACGTAAAGCATCTTGCAGCAACCATTCGAACGTTCCCCATGCAGAATGGATTTCAATAGAGCGTTCCAGGTTCCCTTCATGCGACTGGATGTCTGCATACCGGCCACCCACATGAGAAAAAACAATGGACTTGGTTCCTTGAAGGGATCGAAATAAATCATCTGAATGGTTGCAGTCGTTTTCTAAGTCTGTGAGATCTTCAACCAAAGCATGGGAGCTTCTTCGAATGGTTTCTCCCTCGTGTAAGAAAAGAACATTGCGATCTCCTCCTAAACCCGTATTTCCTGACCACTCGTATCCTGGGAAAGTCACCAGTTTGTCTTCAACAAGAAACTTTCTTGTCATGACTTGGATTTCTTCCCAAAAATCGCTGGTAATCTGAAAATCATTGCCTTGGTGAACAATCACATCGACTCCAGCCTGGTCTCGAGCAAAGGTGAAATAGTCTAAAATGGAATTGGTACCTATGGTTTCTTCTGACTGTCCATGGAGTTCACCCCAATAGTGTACTAAGTTTGAGACTTCGAGTATCCGGAGGGGGTTCGAACGAGCCAGAATGATATCCGTAGCATCTTGAATTTCTATGACGAGATCACCTGGTTCAGTCACAGAGAGCCCCTCTATGAACATCACACCATTTTTTTGGGTCTCGAAGCAGATTTCACGATCAAGGCCATTAATCGGTTTGTTTGAAGAGAGTTTTAAGGGGGCATTCTCCGGGTCCGTTGGGTTGCCCCAACGGTCTTCCGCCTTGATTTGAAGACCAAAGGTTTCGTCGGTTCGCCTCAGGGTGGGGATCTGTGCTTTCCAGTTCGTAACAAACCCGGGAACTATTCGAAGCTCTGGAGACTTGGGCAATTCCACATAATCGTAGGTTGCAAACGCATCCACCAGGACTTTAAATTCAAAACTGTCTTCACAAAAAGTCTGCATGCGTATCCCTGGGCAACCTTGCTGGGGATCTCCATAGTTGACAATCAGTTGGTCGCCTTCACGAAAAAATCCTTTAACCACTTTGATATAAAGTGTCTTATCCCAAGGTCGGACATTGTTTTTGGGATCGAAACGATACTCTAGAGTGGCACCATTGCTTGCCTGAATGCTCACGTAATTAGGTTGATCTGGTTCCGTGAATTGAGGCTTAGCCATATCCGTTGCAAAACGAGTACAGATTTTAATGCTGCCCGTGTCATCAATACCAAAAAAACCAGCAGTGTATGTGATTGTAAAATGAATTAAATCACCTGCAACAACTGGTTCATTGAAGGAAATGTCAGCGGATCCTAGCTGGTCCTGAAGATATTTATTTTTTGATTCAGAAATTTTCACTGAGAATGTAGTCAAAATGAAAATTGTGAAAAATAATTAAGTCCCACTATAATAAATCATGGAGCAACTTCATATAGAATGTGTCAAATACTCAACCTCTGATTACCTTTTGGCCAATTCTTTGAGAAGTATAATTTGAGAATTTTAAATAAAAGATTTTTTGAATGGCTCCAGACTTCAAAAGAAAAGACTGGGTTTCTTTAGTTACAATAAATCATCGTTTGTGGATAAGCAGTTAAGCATGCTTATTCATTAATTCAAGGATTGATGAGACTTCATCATCTGGCTATTGATTTTGAAATACACCAGCTCCGCCATGGACCAGTAATGATGTTGTCTATGGAGGCCAAAAGGCAATGATGAACCAAGCTATCATTAAAGCAATAAAATAAGGCAAAGTATGTCTGACAATTCTAAAATATGGAATTCCGATTATACCACTGGCTACATAGAGATTCAGACCATATGGAGGAGTTATGAAACCAATGGCATCTCCGACCAGAAAAATTACTGCAAAATGAATAGGATCAACACCTAATGTTAGCTGCTATCGGAGCCAAAATAGGTGCTAAAATTATGGTATAAGGTAAAGTTTCTAAAAAAGTCCCTGTAATAAAAACCAAAAGCATGCAGGCTAGCAAGATCGGATAATAGCCTCCTAGGGAACTTATGATTTCTGTGATGTATTGCCTTG
>NYUB01000046.1 GCA_002683785.1 Deltaproteobacteria bacterium | reverse complement strand
TCAACGTTCCAATATTACAGGTTTTGGCAAATCATGATTAAAACTCCATGTCCATGCCAAGCTTTTCCAGAGTCTATTCCACTGCCCTCGAATTCTTTTATCCGTAGATGAAATTCTACTCCGATCAGCTTGACTTTCATGCCTCTTCCCGTCAGTTTTCTAATGCAAAATATGGTGATTCTACGCCTAAATAATCACCCAGCTTGCGATCCGCATAGCTTCTTTTTTTTTCAGCCCAACCATAAAAATCTTACATGATCCGCGACCGAATCATCGACGGACTGACCTTTGACGACATCCTTCTGGTTCCGGGTTATGCCGAGATACAGCCCTCGGAAGTTTCACTGAGGAGCAGACTCACACGCAGGTTGGAGTGCAACATCCCAATCCTCAGTGCCGCAATGGACACNGTTACTGAAGCAGANACCGCGATCTGNATGGCACAGGANGGTGGTCTCGGGGTGATCCACAAAAACNTNTCCATCGAGGAACAAGCCAGCCAGGTGAANCGTGTTAAACGTTCCGAAAGTGGAATNATCACCAACCCGATCACNATCGAACCAGACCAGCCGATCAGTGAAGCTTTGAAGCTAATGGAANGTTACCGGATTTCAGGAGTACCTGTCATCCGTGGAACAGAGCTCGTTGGAATCCTCACCAACCGTGACCTACGTTTTGAANCGAACCATGAGAAACCAGTCTCGGAACTGATGACTGGAGGGCGGGAGAAACTCGTCACCATAGCCCCAGGAATCGAGATGGAGGCGGCTAAACGCCTGCTCCACCAGCACCGTATAGAAAAACTTTTGGTGGTGAATGATAATTATGAATTACAGGGACTGATCACCATCAAAGATATCGAAAAAGCACGTAAATATCCTAATGCNAATAAAGANCAGGTAGGCCGTTTGCTGGTTGGTGCAGCCTTAGGTGTTTCTGTTGACTTGCTTCAACGGGCAGAAGCACTGATTCAAGCAGACGTCGACCTAGTCGTACTTGACTCCGCACACGGACACTCACAGGGTGTGATCGAAAGCATCCGAAAACTACGCTCTCATTTTCCGGAACTCCAGATCATCGGGGGTAACATTGCAACGGCCGAGGGCGCACAGGCTCTGTTGGAAGCGGGTGTAGACGCTGTCAAGGTCGGTATCGGCCCAGGATCGATTTGTACCACACGAATGGTCGCNGGCATCGGCATGCCTCAGATTTCGGCCATCGACAACGTTTCCGAGGCACTTCGAAAAACCGATGTCCCGATCATTGCTGATGGAGGGATTAAATATTCTGGAGATATCGTCAAGGCTCTCGCTGCTGGGGCAAACAGCGTGATGATCGGAAGCCTTTTTGCAGGAACTGCGGAAACTCCTGGTCAGGTCATTTTATATCAAGGACGTCGCTACAAACTATACCGGGGCATGGGATCCNTAGGCGCAATGAAAGAAGGTAGCAAAGACCGTTACTTTCAAACTGATGTTCANGAGGTTCAAAAACTGGTCCCGGAAGGAATTGAAGGTCGGGTCCCCTACAAGGGGCCTTTGGTAGAGTCCATTTTTCAGTTCATCGGCGGACTGAGAGCCGGGATGGGTTATACAGGTTGCAGAAACATCGAAGATCTTCAAAGCAAANCCAGTTATGTTCGCATTTCCAACGCAGGCCTCCGCGAAAGTCATGTGCATGATGTTTACATCACCGAGGAGGCACCCAATTACCCTTCCTTCAAACCTGACAACTGACCTTCTAGTGTCTGGATTGAAAACCATCAATTGCCTCGCGTTGTTCCTTGTGATGACGACCGTAGGCTGCTCGTTTCACTACGATCAGGGACTGGACCTGGAATCTGAAGGACGATTCGAAGAGGCATCCATAGAATACCACCGTGCTTATGTGGATGATCCTAATGATTTGGAAATCCAGGAAGCCTTAGTACGAGTCAACCGCAAAGTTGCACGAGACAACTTCCAGAGATACAAGGAGTTTCTTCAGAAAAAACNATACCACAAAGCATTTTCAAGACTTCAAAGCATCCTCAGACAGGATCAGGAACTTAAGGAGGCCCAAGANGAACTGAAACACTGGACCANAATTCTTCTAACAGGAAAGATTAATTTTGAATTCAAAAGACTCGGCATGAACCTGAGATTGGCAGAAAAGATGAAATTGCAGGTTCACCTCAATTCCCCTTCTGGAGAATTACTTCGTGGAGAGGTTTCCTATGAAAGTGGTATCTTCATAGTAGAAGATTTGCTTTATCAAACTGCTCGTGAAAAATTAACCGAATACACGCTCAACACGATCGGNCTCGAGTTACACCGAAAGGACAGCCGCGGATTCACCAAAGAACAATTCGAACGCTTCATCTACTTCCGCACCCTAGTCCCAGGAAGCGTGGAAGGAAGGCTGAACGGGATTTCGGAATCTGTAAAAAAAGTGATGGATCAACGGCCCAACCTGTTCCAAAGAACGGATTCGGGACTGAAAGCTTGGTTCCCCCCACGATTGGTGCGATATCANATAAGACTGGATCAAAATCAAATCCAGATATTGAATTCTGAAAAACGTCGTGAATTTGCTCCGGAAGTCCTTTACCTTAATTCCGGAGGAGGTCGGGCCTTCGTTGATTTTGGGGTGTTGGAACTCAAACGGGATGAAGAACGGAGAAAATGGAGCATCAGACGCAAAACGTATCTTCTTGATTCCGATGATTATTTCCCTGAACTTTCACGGAATCTCGCCCTCAGTCGATATTTTCAATANGAGCAGGCCTANCGCTTTGTTCACTGAGACGAAACGGTAGCTTCTCCTCGGGATTTCTGAAATTGCAGAAGAAGCCTCAAATGGGGTGGAAAACCTCTCCTTTTGAAACCATTTGGAGAATCTGTTCTGTGGGCCTGTAGAGTTCACTGAGCTCGATATATTGTTCTGCGGCAGAAGCCAAACGGCCGAGACCTTCTTCATCCGCCCATCGGAAGATGCCTCCACGAAAAGGAGGAAAGCCCAGACCATAGACAAGTGCCATATCCACTTCAGCAGGATTTTCTACGATGCTGTCTTCCAGACATCGTGAACTTTCCATTAGCATAGGAAGCATCATCCGCTCGATGATGGCCTGATCCGTCATCTTAGGTTCTACTTTTTTGCCAAAGAACTTTTCAAGGAGCGGTCCCATTTCTGGGTCACGTTCTTTACGAGGTTTTCCTTTTTTGTCCGTGGTATGAATGTAAAACCCATTTTCATTCTTTTTCCCGTATCGGCCGTTCTCAAACATATGGGTGATGATATTCGCTTTTTCGTTGCTCATCCTTTCAGGATAACCTTCCGCCAAAACTCCTCCTGCATGATGGGATGTATCGATGCCCACTACATCCAACAGCCATGCCGGCCCCATCGGCCAACCGAATTTCTGCATCACACGGTCAATCCTTTCAAAATCTACTCCCTCTTCGATAAGACCTGCAAAGCCTGCAAAATAAGGAAAAAGGACACGGTTGACCAAAAATCCTGGACAATCATTGACCACCACCGGGCTTTTGCCGAGGTCAGCGGCATAGGCCACTGTCCGCGCAATGGCTTCCTCACTGCTTTGTTTGGTTCGGATCACTTCCACCAGGGGCATCCGATGCACCGGATTAAAGAAGTGCATTCCACAGAAACGTTCCGGATTTTTCAGTCCTTCCGCAAGTTTTGTAATGGAGATGGTTGATGTGTTGGACGCAAGTACCGCATCTTCCGCAAGAACCTCCTCCATTTCCTGGTAAACCTGTCTCTTCACCTTTTCCAGTTCCACAACCGCTTCGACAACCAGGTCCGCTTCTTTGAGGCTGTCGTAGGACAGGCTTGGAGTGATGCGGGTCAAGGTCTCGGCCATCTTCCTGGAATCCATCCGGCTCCTGTCCACCCTGCGTTGTAGGATGCCCGCCGCCTCGCTCATGCCAAGATCGAGCTGTGAGCTGGAAATGTCTTTCATCGTTATTGGAATTTTCTTGTAGGCCGACTGGTAGGCAACTCCTCCTCCCATGATTCCTGCACCCAGAACGGCAGCTTTTTTAACAGGCTTGGCAGTTTTTCGGTAAGTTTTGGCCTTTTTCTTAAGCAACTGATCACCAAGAAAAAGACTAATCAACGCTCTTGCTTCAGAAGTTTTTGCAAGTTCGGCAAATCCCTCGGCTTCCACATCAAGAGCTTCCCGAATGGTCAGCCCTGCTGATGCCTGCATCACCCCGACGATCGTAAGTGGCGAGGGGTATTGACCTTTGGTCTTTTGGGAGATGAAAGCACGTGCGGTTTCAAAGGTCATCATCGCTTCATTCTCATTCAGCTTCAGCGGCCCCTGTTTGTTTTTCACTCTTGACTGCCAGTTAAGTTCACCCTGGATTGCCTTCATCAGCATCTTCATGGAAGCCTCTTTCAATTGCTCTGGCTCGACGACAGCATCAACCGCCCCGGCCTTAAGGGCTTCGTCCGGTTTTTTTTCATCACCGGCCGCAGCCCATTCGAGCGCATTGTCTGCTCCTATCAGCCTAGGAAGCCGGGTCGTTCCGCCAAATCCGGGCAGAAGCCCAAGCTTCACCTCGGGCAGCCCGACTTTGGCCTGGGTGGATGCAATCCTGAAGGTTGAGGCAAGGGTGATTTCAAACCCTCCACCCAATGCATAGCCGTTGATGGCACAGACACTCGGAACGCCCAGATTTTCCATGTCCAGAAACACCTGCTGCTGCCGTTTGATCTGTTCGATCAACTCGTCCAGCGGCATTTGGAAAAAACCCAAAAATTCATTAATATCCGCGCCGACGATGAAAGCTTCTTTAGCACTGTTGATCATGAGCCCCTTCAATCCCGATTCCTGGCCAAGCTGGTTTACAACTTCGCGGTATTCCTCCATGGTCACACGGTTGAACTTGTTGACCGATTCATTCTGAAGATCGAAGGTCATTTCAACGACCCCATCTTCAATCATGCGGCACTGTAGGGCTTCTCCATTAAATTCCATGCTGACCTTTTGATTGATTCAAAAATTGATGTCCAATGCCCCATAATTCTGGGTTTTAGCACCTGCCATCAGGGCCTCGGCCTCGGGGACAATGGCCTCCACAAAATTCTGGGCTGTGATCCGCTTGTTGTTGAAAAATCGTGCTTCTGAATTTTCTTCCAGGAATTCCTTCAAGCCGGAATCCATCACGGCCTTCTCCGCCACCAGGTTTTCCAACTTTGAAACGGCAATCACTGCTTGTTCTAGGAGAAATCCTGCAGCCGCAACCGAGGCTAAGAACTTCAGAAAGGGTGTCGCATATAGAGCGACACCTTCGATGCCACGCTGTTCGACAACTTCTTTTGATGCCATGGCCATTTCATAAACCGATTCACACTGGAGTTCCCATTGCTGGTAGGCTGATTTAAGTTGTGGAATTTCCCGGTTTTTCTCGATGTTGCTGCTGAAACGTCCCATCAGGGTTTGGAACAGAGCCCCATTCTGCAATGTCATTTTTCGTCCAACCAGGTCCAAGGCCTGGATATCGGTGGTTCCTTCATAAATTGCAGAAACACGAATGTCCCGATACATCTGTTCCAATGGAAAATCCTTGGTATAGCCAACTCCTCCAAGAACCTGGATGGCGGTTCGTACAGTATCAATTCCGGTTTCGGCGCACCATCCCTTACAGAGTGGAGTGAGGATATCCAACAACATGCTATTGGTCTCATAAAGGGGATCCTCNTTATCCAAACAGGTCAGCTCGTCGAGGGCATTTGCCGTTGCATAGAGCAGAGCACGCATTCCCTCAACCTTACTTTTCATCTGCATCAGATTGTGTCGCACTGCAGGATGTTCGATGATTGCCACCCTNGNTGCGTCCACATCCCGAACTTTGCTGATGTGAACCCCCTGCACCCTTTCTCGGGCGTAACTCAGCGCGTTATGGTATGCTGCCGCCCCATTGGCCAGTCCGATCAGGGCCGTGCCAATACGAGCCTCATTCATCATCTGAAACATGCAGGACATACCTTTATTTTCTTCACCCAGCAGCCATCCCCGGCAATTGCCGTTTTCACCAAATTTCAACATCGCTGTAGGACTCGAATGAAGACCCATTTTGTTTTCGATGGAAGCAACAGTAACGTCATTCCATTCTCCAAGACTGCCATCCTCCTCAACCAGGGTGTGGGGTACGAGAAACAGACTCAGTCCTGCCGTTCCATCCGGAGCCCCCTTGATACGCGCAAGCACAGCATGAATTGTATTTTCGGCCAGATCGGTATCTCCGTTGCTGATCCAGCTTTTGGTCCCTTTGATCCNGTAAGTCCCGTCTCCACAAGCTTCAGCAGAGGTCAATCCTGCTCCGACATCAGAGCCCGCATGGGGTTCGCTGAGGCACATGGTTCCATTGAAATCCCCCCGGTTCATTTTCATGATGTATTTCTTTTTCAAATCATCAGTGCCGAAGGATTCCACCAGCCGTGCTGCCCCGGTGGTCAGTGCAAAATGTGCAGACAAACCNGGATTCCCTGCGTTGACCCCCTCATTAACCGCCAGTCCAACAGATGCAGGAGCTCCCTGCCCTCCATATTCCGGTGAAGCGTTGAGTGCCGCCCACCCCAGTTCAAATCCTTTGCGATAAGGTTCTTTCATGCATTCAGGCGACTTGATTCTCCCATTCTCCATGCTGCATCCTATCCGGTCACTTTCCATCCTTGAAGGAGCCACCACGTCAATCGCAAAGCGCATTCCTTCCTCGAGTAGCATCTCTACCGTTTCCTCATCAAAATCCTTGAAACACTCGTATTCTGTGAGCCGGGAAAGATTCAGCCAGTCCTTGAGAATAAAATGGATTTCCTGTGCATCCAGGGTTAGATCCGTACTACTCATGATATTCTTGATTGCCAGGTATTTGTTTTTCTGAGGGTGTGGTCTTGGAAAGCCCTTTGACTTTTTCTCCAGGACCAAACAATCGAATTGTCTACAATTGGATAANAGATAAATTATAAAGAAGGATGGACACAATCACAAAAAAGAAAACAGTTTAATGAGAATCAACCGTTTTTTTAACTGGAAATGAAGTGTTTGCGAGAGGGATGTCTCAACCGAGAGAGTGCCTTGGCTTCAATCTGGCGGATCCGTTCCCGGGTCACATCNAAATTCAAACCTATTTCCTCTAGGGTGTATTCTCTTTTTTGATCGATTCCAAAACGCATCTTTAATACATTCGCTTCACGATCAGAAAGACTTTGTAAAACTTCTTCCAGCACTTCCTTAAGATTGTTCTGCTGGAAACACAGATCAGGGTTTGGACTATTCTGGTCCTCTAAGAATTCTCCAAGACTAGAATCATCACCTTCTCCAAGNGGAGTACTGAGAGAAACCGGAGTCTGACTGATTTTCAAAGTTTCAAACAACCTTTCCAAAGGGATCCCAATTGTTTTGCGAATTTCTTCTTGGCTGGGTTTGCGTCCTAATTCCTGACGCATCTTCTTGTTGACCTGCAGAAAACGGTTCAGGCTTTCGATCATGTGAACCGGAATCCTGATTGTACGGGCATGATCAATCAGGGAACGAGTAATGGCCTGACGGATCCACCAGGTGGCATAAGTTGAAAATTTATGGCCNCGNCGATACTCGAACTTATCGACGGCCCGCATCAATCCTAGATTTCCCTCTTGAATGAGATCAATCAGAGGAAGTCCACGATTCAGGAATTTCTTGGCAATACTGATTACCAGTCTCAGGTTTGATTCAATGAGATGGGTTTTAGCCCGATGTACCGCATTTTCAGCGTCACGGATTCGAGCGACCTGCTCCGCAAAGGTTTCTTCGCTCATCCCCGTTGGTACCAGAAGAAGCTGAATCCGCCGTTGTTTCAAAATGATTCTTTCTTCAATCCTTTGGATCTCGCTCTGGGGGCGTTGGGTCCTTCCAGCAATCCATTGCCTAAAAAGATTCCTTGCTTCAGAATCAAACTTGCTCGTCAACATCCGAAGTTCTTCCTCCCACTCACTACGGCTAACCCCAAATTGCCCAAGTAGATGATCGATGACCCGGTTCTGCAGCTCGATGTAATTGTAAAACGAATAGACCCTCTTGCAGAAAGCATCGAGTTGATTGGAACTGAAACAACAATTGAGCAGGGTTTTTTTGAGGGATTTACTCTTACGCTGCCAGTCCCTCCTCTGTTCCGGATGAGGAATTCTTTGTAACGAAAAAAAATGAGGCGACTGCTGGATCTTCTTCTCAACCAGCTTCAACGCACGCCGCAAGTTTCGCTCCGCAGTCTCTTCATCTGCCACCAGACGGCTCTGATCATCCACTCCCATGATCAGACGATGTGCATGCAGGTCTCCTTTTTCAAGCCCCTCCTTCAATTTCAATATGTAACCCAACACCAGCGGAGAATTGACGAATTCTTCCATCAACTGGTGGTTTTTATTCTCAATCCGTTTAGAAACCTCCAATTCTTCANCACGCTTAAGCACAGGAAATCGGCTCATCTTGCGGAAATAAAGCTCAACCAGATCTTCACTTCCGAGCTTATTCTGTCCCTCTAACTCAANCTCAACCCCTAAATTGANTTTTTTGATNGAATCAAATCGATTTGCATCCTGAGATTCTCCCCCTTCGAAAGCCAGGCCATTGCTTGTCAAATCGGTTTCCTGCTCCTGATTCATATTCTCCTGAACATTTCTTTGAAAACGGTATCTTCCTCAAACTCTATCGAATGTGTCAACATTATCTTGCCCCTACTTTAACGTGAATGAATGAATTCATAAAATCTTAATAATATTAATATTTTTTATATTTCAGTGTCTCATCGATCCTAAAACCTGTCAATGAAATCAGAAGAAATAAATTGTAGTTAGGAAGAAAAATCGAGATTTTCATGACTCCTCCAGCCGGAGATCTTCCGGATGAAGGATATTCATTTCAGAGGACTTGGAAAATCAAAACGAAGCCTGACCTGATTAAGATCTACTGAGGAAGAACCGTGACACCTTGGACTTCTATTCCTTGTCTTTAAAAATCAGCATTGGACAATTGGCATGGTGCACCAAATAATCTGTATTACTGCCCATCAACATTCTATTGATCGCAGTATGGGAGTGTGCAGCCATCATCAGCATTGCTGGTTTATGGACTTTCTGCATGTCAAGGATTTTGGCGTAAGGCGTGCCAAAGTGCACAAAGGTTTCGGTGGGAGCTTGAAGGTTTTGCTCTTCNACAAAGGAATCTAAGATGTTCTTTATACGTAGCGTACTTTGATCTTGCTCTTGAAGTTCNCCTTGATCCGTTTCTGCCTGGTCTGGTTGACGATAGAATCCACTTTCCATCATGTAGGAATTCCCAACGTGTTCCGGAACTTCACTGACATGCATGACCAGCATTTTTGCATCATGCCAAAGCGCCCACTCATTAGCTTTTTGCAAAAGTTCCTTACTGATTTCGGTATAGTCAATGGGGACCAGAATTTTCTTTTGAAGTTGTTCGGATAAGCCCTTGTAGACCATGACCNCAGTATGTCCATGATGAAGTATNTGATCCGTATTGCTTCCCAAGAAAAGCCGTTCAAGAACGGTATGGTCATGAGCAGCCATTAAAATCATTTGAGGATTCAGTTCCTCTTCCAGTTCAAGGATCTTGGTGTATGGTTTTCCGACCCGGAAGAGTACTTCGTATTCACTGTTCACTTGACATGCTTCAATAGCTTTTTCGAAACGTTCTTCAAAGAGTGGCTTTTTTTCTTCGTCCCAACTGTAATTGGGATTGATGACATGAAGGAAAGAGATTTTACACTCCAGGTGCTTAGCCCAAGCATCCGCCTCAAGGATCATCTTTTCACTGACTACGCTATTGTCCAGAGGAACCAGTAATGTTTTTTCCATGAACCTTCCTTTGTCAGGGGTTGGGGAAACTTCCCTTGAATTTCCATTGAAATCGGGCTTTGCTTCCATTACAAAGGGTTATTTCCTATGGAACAATCAGCAAATCTACCAAGATTATGGTTTCAAACTTAGCGTCATTGATATGACAGACATACCATCCATCGACTTGAATTTTGGAGCTGGTCCGAGTCCGGAAAAATCAGCAGCAGTACAACGAATTCAAGAGGCATGTTCTGGAACAGGGTTTTTATCGATCATCAATCATGGCATTTCTGAGGAAGTCTTGGATTCCTGCTGGAAGAAGTCTCTGGATTTTTTCAACCTTCCTGAATCAGAAAAACAGAAAACCGCGGTGCCTTATGCAGGTTATCCTTATGGATTTGTAGGGATGGAACAGGAAACCCTTGCTCACTCCAGGAATGAAATAGCAGCCCCGGATCTGAAAGAAAGTTTTTCAGTTGGTCCAGGAAAAACGCCTCCAGCAGAACTTTCTATGGAAGAATCACGATTTGTCTTTTCACCAAATCAGTGGCCCCAAAATCCAGCAGGTTTTCGGAACACTTGGGAAGTCTGCTATCAATCCTTTTCAGCATGTGCCTCCCGGTTGATGGGGTTGTTCGCTTTGGCATTAGGACTCCCTGAGTCATGGTTCGAGCCCTTTTTCCAGTGTCCCATCAGTGCAATGCGGGCGAATCATTACCCGGCCACGGCAGATCCACCCCAACCGGGACAGTATCGTGCCTCAGCGCATAGTGATTATGGAAGCCTGACTCTTCTCCTCCAGGCCCGGGACAGTTCAGGATTGGAGATCCTCAACCGTCAGCAGGAGTGGATTCCTGTGCATTCCTCCATGCCGGAACTGGTGGTCAATATCGGGGATTTGATGGAACGCTGGACCAACGGACGATGGGTTTCTTCACTTCACCGAGTTATCATTCCAGACACAGAAGATGAAAGATCACGACCTCGTATGTCGCTGGCATTTTTTCAACAGCCCGACTGGGATGCCCAGATAGAATGCATCCCATCATGCCAAGGACAGGATGGAACACAATACACTCCTGTAACTTCCGGACGTTACCTGATGGAACGATACCGAAGCACGGTGATTTCATGATTCTACTGCATTGATTTTTTCTGACGTACAGAAAAGACTGAAGGAGGATGAACCGAAAGTTATCAATTTTATACCACGGAGATGAAGATGGAAACTGAGAGCCTTTCCCGCCAGCGTGACTATCGATACTACATCAATCCTTACACCAACCTGAAGGCCAATGAAACGAGTGGGCCTCTGGTCATCGAACGCGGCCAAGGAGTGTTCGTCTATGATGAAAATGGCAAAGAGTATCTGGAAGGGATGTCCGGACTCTGGTGTGTCTCCCTCGGATTCAGTGAAAAACGACTGGTCCAGGCCGCGGAACGGCAGATGAAAATCCTGCCTTATTACCACAGTTTCACCGGCAAGGTCCCTGCNGTCACCCTTGAACTATCCGAACGNCTGGTCGAAATGGCCCCCAAACCGATGAGCAAGGTGCTTTATGCCAATTCGGGTTCGGAATCCAATGATACTGCCGTCAAGGTTGCCTGGTATTNTCAGAATGCCCTGGGACGTCCTAACAAGAAAAANATCATCTCCAGACTCCGTGGCTACCATGGNGTGACCATCACTACCGGGTCNCTCACNGGGATGGACTATGCACACAAAGGATTCGACCTGCCGCGTCCGAATGTCCTTCATACAGATGCCCCTCATTTTTTCCGTGAGGGACTACCCTCAGAAACAGAAAATGAATTTTGCGGAAGACTGGCAGATAGTCTGGAACACCTGATCCTGAAGGAAAAACCTGACACCATCGCCGCCATGATCGCTGAGCCGATCCAGGGCGCAGGGGGTGTCATCATTCCCCCAAAACAATACTTCCGGACGATTCAGCCGATTCTGCGAAAATACCAGATCCTGCTGATCGCCGATGAGGTGATCTGCGGCTTTGGTCGAACCGGGGAAATGTTCGGTTCCAAGCACTTTGGCATCGAACCGGACATGATGGTGGTCGCCAAACAACTCTCCTCGGGCTATCAACCCATATCGGCACTGCTGATTTCAGATGCGGTCTATCAAGTCATCCGCGAACAGAGCGCTGGATTCGGCATGTTCGGTCACGGTTATACCTATAGCGGTCATCCTGTTCCTGCAGCAGTGGCATTGGAAACTCTGAAAATCTATGAAGAAAGAAACCTGGTAGAACGTGTACGGGAACTGGCCCCTCGATTTGCGAAGGCACTCCAAAGTGTTTCCTCTCATCCGCTGATTGGAACCTCGCGCAGCCTTGGACTGATTGGCGCCGTTGAACTCGTGCGAAATAAAACCCAAAAAGAGTTCTTTGATCCCTCTTTCAAGGTCGGAGCCCATTTAGTTGCAAGAGCCCAGGAACATGGCCTGATTCTGCGTGTACTTCCTGGAGACATCATCGCATTCTGCCCGCCCCTGATCATCAGTGAATCGGAAATGGATGAAATGTTCCTTCGCTTCGAAAAAGCTCTAGAGGACACCACCAACCATTTCAGCAGTTGAAGTTAAAAGCCGATTCCATTTTCCGTTGAAATTCCAGGGCTTAAGCTTTTCAAAAATATCCCACCTGATTGAAACACCAGCCCCACCCTTTGAAGAGAACTTCTAAGGGTGTTGGGATACGCATGCACTTGCTCCCAAAAAAATCTGTTTTTAGATTCAAGCTTCTCGTAAAAATACCGATGAGGAGACAGAAAACTTTGCAAAATTTTTTGTCTCATGAAAAGACTCATCCTTACGGTCCTTTTTGCTGCAGCGTTCTGCATCCCGGCACAAACTGCGGATATCATGCCGGGATTGGGTTACAAAATCACCGTTCTGCAGGTGGAACAGCAATCGGAAAGTGATACCCTCCGTGGGCAAATGCTCCAGACAGGGGTCATCCCCGAAGCTTCAATCGAATTCGGTAAAGGGGATACTGATGGATTCGGACTGGGGCTGAGGATAGGGGGCTCTCAGTTCAACTTCTCCAAACAGCTTGTTGATTTGAATTTCAGCGACAATGGAACGGTTCAGGCCACCATTGCAGAAACCTTTGATCTTGGGACCAAAGTCAGTGGTTCCTACCGTTATGCAGCCGTTCCTCTTTTCTATCGCTACGAACTTTCCAAAAACAACCATCTCGGCTTAAAGGGGATCCTGGCCGAAATCTTTTATGGTACCAGCACTACCGAAATCAATGGAGATATCTACCTAACTCAAAACTGTAGTGCCACCTCCAGTGTNTCCAAAGACTATATCAGCCAGGTCGANAAGNTCATCCCCCTGATTCAGTCCCAGTGTGAAAAAGCCCGNCTCNAATCTAATAANTCCAGTGCCCTGCAGGGGGCCCAGGCAGAANTACAAGGAGACAACTTCATCCTCNTCATCCGGGGACTCTCCCCCAGTTTCGTTGACAACAGTGATGGAAAAGAAAAACTGGTGCGTTATTCCGAATTGAGCCTAATCCTCAATTATAGGTTTTAAATAATTTGATACGTCTGTCTTCTAGACTGGATTAAATCATTAATCNCTTAGAGTCCAAAGCAAATTTTTTTCAAATTATAATTGAGAATTTATCATTAGGATGAGTGAATTGTTAAATCAGTCCTGCAGCAATTCAAGTGGTTGGATAAAATCACAATTGAATAATCAAACAATTATGATTTGGTTGGTTATTTAGTTGAAGCTTAAAAACTATATGCCCATCTCAAAAAGANATTAGAATGANNNNAGATGNTGGGAAATNCAGTNNTTTCAGGNCTTTAAAAAANAGTANAAATAAAAGAATCCANCCTNAGNCGGATCCATTGACGCNGGTTATAGGCNGCAGNANCGAGGGTAACATTGATCTGATCGCCTAATTCTCCCTTGANGTAACATTTCCCCATTCGATANTGCTGTTTCAAGTGACTGATGGTGGCTTCCANTCCAGCTCGTTTACGGAATCTTCTTCTTTGTCGTCGTTGATCGTATTGAGAGTCTGATTTCAGAGGGGCAGAAGGAGTCA
>NYUB01000045.1 GCA_002683785.1 Deltaproteobacteria bacterium | reverse complement strand
CCTCTTCTTCCTCTTCTTCATCTTCTTCCTCTTCTTCCTCTTCCTCTTCTTCCTCTTCCTCTTCCTCTTCTTCCTCTTCTTCCTCTTCCTGCTTCTCTTCTTTCTGCTCCTCTTTTTCCTTCTCTTCTTTTTCCTTCTGTTCTGCAACCGCCTCCTCTAGGTCTTGAGCAGGAGGAAATGAGACCTCACCGAAAGTCTCTGAACTATCACTTTCAACAATCGAACTTTGTAAGGCAGGTGGGACGGTAATTGGAGGAGTAGGAGCTTTTCCAACTTCCATTTTGCTTGCTTGTCCTACAGAAACTTCAACTTTGATCTGCGGTGCGGCAGCGGCAGCCATTTCTACTGATCCATCCAGAGTCAGGAGACTCGTAGATGCTCCACTTGTTCCCATAACAAACTCGGTTCCCCTTACCCCAATCAAAGCTGTAACCGTCCGAACATTGAATTGCCTTTTTCGTTTTTTCTTACGATTCAATTTACGTTTAATTTTGAATCGCGCTTTTCCCGTGGGCATCTCAACTTCAGTTTGATTCGGCTCAAGGGAATTGACCCGAAACAAGGTATCCACCCGCAATCGAATCTCTTCTTCCTTACCCCGCATTTTAATGGTGGCACGGGTATTTTTTCCTGTAAGAATTTGTTCCCCGAGTTCTAATTCAACAATCAAGGGGTTCAAAGGATCTGAATGGCTAATAAATCGAATATTTCCTTGTTTTTTAATTTTTACACGGCCCGTTTCCAGTGATAATTTGACTTCACTCGCTAAAACATAACCTGCAACAAAAAAAAGTATTAATGTGAGTAAATGCCGAAACATCATTTAGAAAATAATAGTGAAGTTGAGTGAGTCTGTGTTTTTACTATAATCTGAATTGATTATGTTGGATTCATTTACTTCATAGCGGTGTGAATACGCTAATGAAAGCCAAGCATAAACCTGATAGTTGGCTCCAAAAACAGCATAACTTGAATTATTTTGAGTTCTTACCCCTGTTGCAGGTTCTGCAGTTTTGTATTGTTGGTCCGTCAGTCCATATTGAAAATTCATAGGAATGGTTTTCATCGGCCATGTCACTTTAAAACTAATTCCTGAATCAACAAAATCCTTGGTATCGCTTGCCGCATCCGTCTGAGAATAATCAAGAGACATCAACCAGGTCATATCAAACCATTTTGTTTCGAAACCTTGACCGATTTTGTTGACATAAACTTTAGGAGCCTTTTGTTGCGTTGAAGTGACCATACTGTAATCATCTTTGATACTATATTTTAGAGATGTTTCCCATTTTAATAATTCCTGAAAATCAACTTTGAGTTTGAATTGAAAAAAATTCTCTTGAGAAATCTTTTTGTATTTATCGTAAAAGGGGTCACGTATTTGAGATTGTCTCTCTTTATCCCAAAGACCTACCATGCTTGTACCTGACCCTATAGTAAAATCACCAAAATCTGTTTTTTGATCATTCCAATCAATACCAATTTGACGGAAAATGATCTGTTTTGAGTCATATTTTGAATTAAATTGATCATCAAAATTTAAAATGGAGGTAATTACAAATGCTGATGAATAACCGGTTACAATTTGTCCTACTGCAACAATGGTTAAACTTCCTTTCATTGCTTCTTCTTTATCCGAGGGCGCACTGTTAACATTATTATCTCGGTTAAATCCTAATACATTAACTAGTGTAAAACTCGATTTTCTCATTTCTGCAAATTTGTAGAATGAGTCCTCTAGAAAGATTTTAAATTCTTTATCCGTACTTCCATTTATAGTAATCACTTCAATAAGTAGGATGTTTTCGCCAGGATTTAATATATTATTTGCGTAACTATAAGAAAATTCAAAACTTTCATTATCAACCGATAAACTTGTATCATTTATTCTCACGGAAAGAATCGGGTTAAAAGAACTGACGTGAATTTCAAAAGAACCTTCTGTAGATTGGATGCTTCGGGGTGAAGTAATGTATATAACAAGATCATCACTTTCTTTTTTCTCTAGACTTGATTTTTTTTTATCAATAGTAAATAAACCTTTTGACTTGCTGAAATCAAATACCTTTTCAGAAATTTCAGAGATTTTATCTAGCCTTTTATCTAAATCGATTAATTGATTTTCGCCGGCTTTTAAATTCGTATTTCCTATAATTAAAATTAAATAACTAAATAGAGTAAGAAAAAAATATATTTTTTTGTTGTTTTTCACTAATTCTTTGACATAAAAAATGATTTTTGAATAATGGATCATCCAAACATCATTTTAGTAGGTAAATAATTTTGATCATGCATTTGTTGCAATCAGAATTTNAGATCCTGAAACAATTTCCTTTATACACATCTTCCAGTCAATTGCTATAGTCTCAGTCACCCCCAACTCTGTCAAGACAGCTTGATCAAACCTTTTTCAAAACTACAACCATTCTGAAAGATCAGAATGTAGGAAACTCGGAAATCAAGCAAAATCTCATCCAAAATCAAAAAATAATGTAGCACATGTAGAAATTTGAGCCTTCAAAGTGCTGAATCAACAAACTCAAATGGGATTCATTTAATCAANGTATCGATTTGACATCATACATCTCCCATGTGTTGGATTCTCCAGTCTTCATAAGACACGTTTATGACTTGGGATATCTCTTGCTGATATCGCTTGCGACTGAAGCGTGAGGTATTTTTTTGGAATTCTTCACGTTGGAAACTTGAATGACGGGTTTCCATTTCTTCCACCGCTTGACTGAGTGCGTCTTCTGTCTGCTGATGGAAAAAGATCCCAGTCTGTTCGTTAACCGTCTCCAAAGCACCTCCTGCAGCATAAGCAATCACCGGTGTAGCACAAGCCTGGGCTTCCAAGGGTGTGATTCCGAAATCATCTTCACCTGGAAAGACAAAGGCCCTGGCTTCCTGATACAGGCGAAGTATTTGATCGTCATTACATTCACCAAGGAAACTAATCGTCTCTCCGGCAATCGATCGGCAATAGGCTTCATCCTGACCTCTGCCCACGATCTTCAAGTGCAGTTTTAGGCCGTTGAAAACCCTGATGGCAAGATCGACACGTTTGTTCGGTGCGAAGGCACCGATCATCAGGTAAAAATCCTTTTTAACTCCTCCGGGAGTANAGCGATTGAGGTCCACTGGAGGATGAATCACCTGGGATTCACGTCCATAATATTGCTCGATTTTTTTTTGGATATTGACACTGTTGCAGAGAAATCGGTGAACCCGATTTGAACTCCGTTGGTCCCAGTGACGAAGGTAGGGCCTTGCTAACATTGCCGCCCAGCGGATCCAAGGCCGAGTCTGTGCACGCCGGAAGTAGGTATCAAACGCATCCCANACGTAGCGCATGGGAGCATGAACATAAGATATGTGGAAGGTTTCAGGACCAGGAATGGCTCCCTTGGCGACACAGTGGCTGGTACTGATGACCAAATCGAAAGAACTGAAATCGAAGCACTCGATGGCTTTCGGCATGATTGGAAGGTAGTGTCGATAGCGGCTTAATCCAAAAGGCAGTTTCTGGATGAAGGATGTTTGAATCTGCATCTGCTCGATGGTCTTNGATAGCCTNCCTTTTTCATGAATCAGGGTGAAAAGGGTNGCATCGGGAAACATTTCGCAGAGAACCTCCAGGCATTTTTCGCCACCACGCATTCCATTGAGCCAGTCATGTACTAGGGCTACGCGTTTCCCTTGAAGTTGGTCCTTGGGATTTTCAGCCAGCATTGGGTGATTTGAGAATCAAATTATAAAGCCTAACATACACGAAAGTTTGTCATATTTCCCGATAGAACAACACTCGTTTGAAACCGGAAATACAAGTCTTCATCAAGGGACCGATTACTGGGGATCAAAACACAACATTCATTAACAGATCCAATTATCCCATGAAATTATAGAAAGTGAACTTGGATGCTGATGGCGTTTTGAGGTCAGGATTTGCTAGTATATGGAAAAATAATCTCAATCCAAAGCATCCGATGATAGAACAGGAAACCTTATCAAAAATCCTAGAACACGGAATCACGAAAGGTGCTGATTTCGCAGAAGTGTTTGTTGAGGATTCACTTACTTCTTCCTTTAACCTGATTGACCAAAAAATTGATCAGATCCAGTCCTCCAACTCCTTTGGAATCGGCATACGTCTTCTATACGGGGATGAGGCCTATTACGGCTACAGCAGCGACCCAGATGAAGCAAATCTTATCAAGCTGACCGGAAACCTTTCTGAATCCGGCCATGCCGGATCTTCCGAAAGCTTGAGACCCCTTCAGCAACAACCCATTGAAGACATCCATCACGTAGCCGTCAATCCCGAATCGGTTTCAGACCGCGAACGGGTGGATCTGCTGAGAAAATTCGATGAAAACACCCGTAGCCAGAGCGAGGCCATCCAACAGGTGAATGCCAACATGCATGAAAAACAAAGAAAAGTCCTGATTGCCAACAGTGAAGGGTTGNTNGTTGAGGATTCAAGGGATTACGCGAGGATGAGNCTCTCAGCCATTGCGGAAAAAGGAGACGGACCCCAATCCGCGGCTGAAAGCCCCGGAGTTCTTGGAGGTTACGAATTTTTCCGTGAAATCGATGTCGAAAAAATAAGTCGAGAAGCAGCCGAGTCCGCCTTGCTGATGGCCGATGCGGGCTACATCGAAGGAGGAACGATGCCCGTGGTACTCGGTAATGGATTTGGAGGAGTGATCTTCCATGAAGCATGCGGACATCCACTGGAAACCGAAGCCATTCGAAAAAACGCCTCTCCTTTTTGTGGTAAACTCGGAGAACGTGTTGCCCAACCGGTTTTAACCGCAATCGACGACGGAACCCTGTCCCAACGCTGGGGTTCCCTGAACATTGACGATGAAGGAATTCCTTCCAAACGTACCGTGCTCATTGAAAACGGAGTGCTCAAAAGTTACCTGAGCGACCGTATCGGNGCCAAACAAGTAGAAATGGAGCGCACCGGTTCTGCACGAAGGGAATCTTATAAATTCGCACCGGTTTCGAGAATGAGAAACACCTTCATTGACAATGGAAAGGATTCCTTCGATGACATGATCGCATCCGTAGACTTCGGACTTTTTGCAAAGAAAATGGGTGGAGGCTCCGTCAATCCAGCAACCGGCGAGTTCAATTTTGCAGTTCAGGAAGGTTATGCCATCCGAAAAGGGAAAATTGCTGAGCCGGTTCGTGGAGCCACCCTGATCGGCAAAGGATTTGAAGTTCTTCCCCGGATTTCGATGATTGGAAACGATCTGGAATTGGCCGCAGGCATGTGTGGTGCCTCAAGTGGNTGGGTTCCAACTACCGTAGGACAGCCATCGTTGAAAATTNATTCGATTCTTGTNGGAGGNCGATGATGGATTTCCAGCAAGCTTCCAAGGAAGTANTGAGCATTGCNAAAAAAANNGGTCTCAAAAACGTCGATGCCTTGGTCGAACGCACTGAAGAACTCGAAGTCCAGATTCGTGATGGAAAGGTGGAGAAGGTTGAACAATCCACCAGCCTGGGTCTTGGAGTAAGGGTTTTAAACGAGGGTCGAAGCGGATTCGCCTCCACCGAAAAACTGGATCAGCAAACCATCGAACGGGCCTTGCTCAAGGCACGCAGCAATTCTGATTTTCAGGATCCTGTCGAGATTTTCATGCCCGAAGCAGAATCAGTCCAGGTCGATGAGAGGAAGCTGGAACTCTATCATGAGGATTTGAATCAGCTGAATGTCGAGGACCTGAGCCGGATGGGACTGGAAACAGAAGCAGCAGCCAGAGAAACAGACCCTCGATTGACAGCCATTCCTTACCTCGGTGTTTCAAAAAATATTTCAGAACGGATGCTTGTCTCAACCCATGGGGTGGAACATTCTGAACGTTCAAATCAGATTGGAGCCTATTGTGGGACACTTCTTGAAGAAGGAGAACGTCGAAAGTCAGGGTTCGAGTTCTGGTCCCAACGAAAATGGGATCCCGAAGCCGGGCGCAGGCTAGGCATCAGAGCTGTCGAAAAAGCCTCGGAACTCCTCCGTGCAACCAGCATTGAAAGCCGAAAAATGCCTGTCGTTCTAGATGAGTATTGTTCACCCAGGTTGTTGAGTATGTATTTCCGTGGTTTTTATGGTGAAGCAGCCCAGAAGGGCACATCCAGGCTGAAAGGACGGCTCAACGAGGAAATCGCAGTTACAGGATTGACACTTCTGGANGATCCACATCTTCCTGGAGGTGGAGCGAGCCGGACCCTGGACGACGAAGGAATTCCCACCAAACCAATCAAACTCATCGATTCCGGAATCTTTTCCCATTTTTTATACCATGTTGAATCTGGTGCCAAAGAAGGNCTCTCATCATCAGGACATGCTTCGAGAAATTATGATTCGGGCATTTCAACCACTACCCACAATCTGNTCATTGAAACCGGAGAACACAGTCTGGAAGGATTATGCTCGATCCCTGAGGAGTGTCTGCTGGTGACACAGTTGGATGGGGCAGCAGGTTGCAATCCAATCAGTGGTGACATTTCGATTGGTGTTCAGGGATTTCTATACAAAAATGGTCAACGTGTCCAGCCTGTAGACAGCGTCACCATTGCGGGTAATTTCTTTGATTTGCTGCTCAACATTCGGGGATTTGGAGATCGTTACCAGCCGAACCTCAGCAGTCGTTTCATTCCCGCTCTATTAGTGGAGGGATTCTCCATATCAGGATAACACCGTGGATATCCGTTCATTCATTGCCCTTCCTCTATCCGAGGAAATGGCCGCTTCCTTTTTTGAAGTTGCCGAAACGCTGTGCAATATAGAGCATTTTCAGCAAATCCGCTGGCTGCCTCCTCAAAATTGCCACATGACCCTTGCATTTCTTGGGAATGTGGAGGAAGAACGGCTGGAGAGCCTGGCACGTATCCTGGGCCAAAGCCTTGCTGAAATAACTATGGGAATCCTCCGATTCAATGAAGTTTCCCCTTTCCCTTTCAATGCACGCCCGCGGGTCATTGCGGCTTTGGCAGAAACTTCCGAATGGTTGAAAACCCTGCAAAGCAGTTGCAGGCAGGCTGCAAGGAAAGCAGGCATCGTACTGGAACGCCGCCGTTTTGTTCCACATGTGACCCTGGCCCGTATGAACGGAAGGAGGCGGAACTCACCAGGGCTTCCCCCGCTCTTTATTGAAACCCAAATACCTGTGAAACAGGTGGTTCTTTATGAAAGCATCCTCCATTCAGAAGGTGCCCAATACCATGTCATCGAGTCTTTTGATCTCATGACTGCCGAAACGTTACAGTCTTCCTGAACAATAATTCGAATCAAAGTTCTGGAAGATCTGAGATCAGGATGAGATACTCTGGAAAAACATATTTCAAACTCCAAAGAATAAAGCCATGAAGAAAAAAATATGCGGCCTGCTGATGGTGATTTACTCAATATTTGCTTTTTTACCCTCAAGTGCATCGGCCATAAAAGTCAAACTTCGACTGGACCTCCCATTAGGCGGAAGCTATTCGGTGAATGGTCTCGACAGTTTTGTTTCCCAGGGAGGATTCGGATTGGGCCTGGGTGTCTTGATTCCTTATGACCAGGATATGGACATTGAAACAGGCTATGAATACAGCAGTGTTCGATTTAACAATACCTCCGAAAGCTACAAAGGCAGTTACACCTCGCATTTCCTGAAACTGGGAGGTTCGTATTTCGGACTTCAAATCACTGACAGTTACCGCTTGTTGACAGGAGCGACTTTTGACCTACCGCTTGCAGGTCAAGCTGAAGTTACCCGAAAAAGTGACCAGGAGAGCCAATCTTCCAGTGACTTCGGAGGTTGGGGGATATACGCAAATGCTGGGATCACCAATGGTAATATGGATTATTATCTTTTTTATGATCAAAGAAAGCGGAGTTATGGGCTCACGCCTCCTGGAAAAAGCGAAAAACTTAGCTGGACCACCTCTCAATATGGTCTAGGTGTTGGATTCACCTTCTAATCCAAAAGAAACTTTTTTGAGTTAAAATCATTTTGAGTTCAAGACTCTGACAGGTTTTCCTGCCTGCCAGGACAAAATATTTTCCATCGCCTCGCCATAGGCTTTAGCAAAATTCTCCCGGGTTACATAACCAATGTGTCCTGTCAGCAACATATTCTTCTTCGAACGGAAAGGGTGATCCGGCGGAAGAGGCTCGATCTCATAAACATCCACCGCTGCTCCTGCAAAACGTTTTGACTCAAGGGCCTCCAGCAGATCGGATTCATTCACGATGGGCCCGCGGGAGGTGTTGACCAGATAAGCTCCAGGTTTCATCCAGTTCAGTTCCATTTGACCAACACTCCCCCGGGTTCTCTCACTGAGAACAAGGTGAATGCAGAGGAAGTCCGATTGACGGAACAGTTCTTCTTTTGAAACCAGATCCACTTCAACCTCAGAACAGCGCTCTTGCGTTAGATGGGAGCTCCAGGCAATCACATGCATTCCAAAAGCTTGCCCAATCCTGGCGACTTGACTGCCCAGTTTTCCAAGACCATAAAGCCCAAGGGTTTTTTCCCGCAATCCTGTTCCCAGGCTGATATGCCAATTTCCCTCCTTCATGGATTGATCCTCATGATTCAAATTTCTCGCTAATCCAAGGATCAAGGCCCAGGTCAGTTCCGCAGTTGGATAACCGAGCATTCCGGTCCCGCATACAACGACCCCCTGTTCCGCCGCAGCCTCCATGTCGATGCTGAGATTTCTCATGCCTGTGGTAACGAGCAATTTGAGTTGAGGCAGTTGCTTCAGCAGGCTAGCTGGAAAGCCAGTACGTTCCCTCATCGCAACAATCACCTCAAAGCCCTGAAGACTTGAAGCAGCCTCCAGTTCATCAGAAAAAGGCTCCCGGAAAACCTTTAGCTCAACATCACCACTGAGTTGTTTCCAGTCTGCTAATTCGAGGGCTACCCCTAGGTAATCATCAAGAATCGCAATTTTCATGTTCAGCCGTTGCTCATTTTTAGGTCATTTTCTTTATCTACCTTCATGCATGAAGGAAAGATCATGGATGTGATCCGGAAGAAAGTTTTGTCCTCCGCAGATCAATGCGGTTTCTGAGGGAATATTCTTTCGAAAAACTTCTTTCAAATCTGGAAATTTTTCCTGATCCAATACAAGATCCAACACAAGACTTAAAATGCCCAGTTCATCAATCAGTTCCTGGAGCAGGGTTTCCTGCAAGAATTCTGGGGAATCGATCATCACACCAACAAAAGTTGCACCTGAGTTCATCAAGTGCTTGAGTTCTTCTGTCAGATCCAGGGAGGTTCTACCTGGTTCGAGACTGAGGTGTGCTACCGTTTGAACCGCACTGACTTGCCGAACAGCTCTCAAGGCCAACAGCATTTCTTCGCAGCTGGTAAATTGCTCAAGCCAGATTAGATCAACCTTCGTGTCACTGAAATATACAGCCTGTTCACCATAAAGCTGGTATTTGGCCTCTGCACTCCATTCCTCAGGGGCACCCGTGATTCTTCCAGCAACAACAGCCCGGTTGTTGGACACCTCACGTGCCAGGGCTGATGCAGAATTGATCAAAGCTTCCAGACGGTTTTCAATGCTGGACCATTGCTCCCCTTTAGGAAGAATGCTGTTGGTCCTGATCAACCTCGTCCCCTTGCGGAGATAAGCCTGATGCATCCTCTTCACCAGTTCGGGTTGCTCCAGATTCGCCTGTATCGCCGGAAATCTCTCTTCCAGGCCAAATGATCTCAGTAGAGTGCCGACTCCGCCATCTCCAATCAGTGGAATCCTTTCCTCTAAAATTTGAATTAGGTTGAAATCTGGTTTTTCAAACATGGTTCAGGGGTGGTTCAAAAGAAATTAAAAAATGATGGGAGCTGAGCCGAATGTCAAACCCTGTAGAATCCTCAAAATCATTGAGCTCCTTGCTTCTACGCTGACAGGAGTGTTATCGTTTGTTTAAAGATTCCAACATCTTCAAAATACCCCTTGAACAGATGGATGCGAATCTACGCCCGTTTGGAAAATGAAAATCACCAATTACCATTCCCATACCTACCGCTGCAAACATGCCCAGGGAGATGCCTTGGACTACGTTCGCACTGCCTTTCAAGGAGGAGCCTCGGTTTACGGCATTTCCGATCATTCACCCATTCCGGACGGCAGGTATGCCGATGTGAGGATGGCACTCGACGAACTTGATTCGTATGAGGCTGCAGTGCGTCGTGCTCAGGCAGATTTTCCTGAGATCGAGGTCCTACTTGGAATGGAATGCGAATATTTTCCAGAATTTCATGCTTTTTACGAAGATGAACTGCTTGGTCGCAGAGATTATGATTACCTGATTGGTGCAGGACACTACACACCAATTGAGGGCTCCTGGCGCAACTCTTTTGCCAATATGGACCATCCTAAAATGCTCAACGCATACAGCCGTCACTTGATCGAAATCATGGAAACCGGTCTCTATGCTTTCATCGCCCATCCTGATCTTTTCGGCTGTTCAAATGAATTCTGGAACGAGGACCTGACTTCCTGTTCCAGAGATATCCTCAGTGCCGCGGAGGAAACCAGGATTCCTCTTGAAATCAACGGCTATGGCATGCGCAAGGAACCGGTTCAGACTTCCAATGGACCAAGACCCCAATATCCCTGGCCTCCCTTCTGGGAGTTGGCCTCAGAATATGACATCCGAGTGGTTTGTAATTCGGATGCACATCGACCTCAGGATGCACTGGCATCTCTGGAAGAAACCCTTCAACTGGCGAAACAATTCGATTTGAAAATCGCCGATCTCTCTCACTTGGGATCCTCTTCAAGACAGGCTGTACCCCTGGTCGCATAAAAAACAATAAAAACTCTGATGGGCGACAGTTTCGGACACCTCTTCCGTATCACAACGTGGGGCGAATCCCATGGTGGAGGAGTTGGTGTAGTGATTGATGGTTGCCCTGCCGGCCTTGAAATCAGTGAGGCCGAAATTCAGTATGAACTGGACCGCCGTCGTCCCGGCCAGAGTAAAATCACCACTCAACGCAAGGAAAGCGACTCCGCCCGCATCCTTTCCGGAACCTTTGAAGGCAAAACCACCGGTACTGCAATTTCGATCATGGTGGAAAACCAGGATGCACGTCCTCAGGCCTATGACCATCTCAAAGACCTCTATCGGCCAAGCCATGCGGATTATACCTACGAAGCCAAATACGGGATCCGCAACTGGATGGGAGGAGGAAGGGCTAGTGCCCGGGAAACCATCGGCCGTGTTGCAGCAGGGGCTTTGGCTAAAAAACTTTTGAAACACTGGAACGGAACCCAAACCCTGGCCTGGGTCGAACAGATCCACACCCTCAGAGCTGATATCAATCCTTCTACGGTGACTGAAGAGCAGATTGAACAAAGCATCGTTCGCTGTCCCAACCCGGAAGCCTCAAAGGCAATGGAACAGCGGATCCTGGACGTTCGCAAAAAAGGCGACAGTGTGGGAGGGATCATTCGTGCAATGAGTCGCAGTGTTCCCGTCGGACTGGGAGAACCCGTTTTCGATAAACTTACCGCGGACCTGGCCAAAGCACTGATGTCCCTTCCCGCGACACGCGGGGTTGAATTCGGCCTAGGCTTCCAATCCGTCTCCCTCAGTGGCTCAGAACACAATGATGCCTATGTCATTAAAGATGGTGAGGTGCGGACCCGTTCCAATCGCTCTGCGGGCATCCAGGGAGGCATTTCCAACGGGGAGGATATCGACCTGAGGATTGCCTTCAAACCCACCGCAACCATCAACCACGAACAGGAAACTGTCACCCGAAACGCTAAATCAACCACATTCCAAGCCAAAGGCCGACATGACCCTTGTGTCCTTCCAAGAGCCGTTCCGATGGTCGAAGCCATGATTCATCTCGTCCTCGCCGACCATTACCTTCGCCAAAATTCCAGCCGCCTCGGCTAAATCTAGCTATTTCCAAAAGTAGAAAATTAGGAATAATTTTTGCATCTTTAGTTAAAAACCTTGTTTCGAATTGGAACGAGTGAAAGAACAGGATGTTACTAAGATCATGGAGGATCTATGCTGCTCCAAATAAGAATTTCCCCTCATTCTTCTAAAAAACTACTGGCCGGAGGAAACAGTCCGGGTTTATTTTCAGAAGCTTCTGACCCGCATCCGTTGCTGGCCCCTTTTTATTCTGCGCTGGCAGGTTTGACCTTTTTCTTTGTGCTGATTTTTTGTGAAGTAACCCTGCTATCTCAGATTCTTTGAGCAAAATCGGAACACTAAGATACGTTCTGAATTTTCCAAAATCAGCATTTCTGTCCCTTCGGAGGTCAACAAGCCTTCCTACCTCCTTCATTCTGAACCAGGAGTTTCTTGATTCTGACTCTCCTTCGATGCACCATTTCAGTGTTCACTTTTCCTTTTTGATCCCTCAATGCTTCCATCCCATCAGGAATCCCGCGAATTTGTGGTTGGTACCAGCGGTCATATTGATCATGGGAAAACCGCCCTGATCAAGGCACTGACAGGGGTCGATGCAGACCGTTTCGAAGAAGAGAAACAGAGAGGCATCACCATAGACCTTGGTTTTGCACCGTACCAGGATGAAGTAGGAACCAAGCTGGCATTTGTAGACGTTCCTGGACACGAGAAATTCGTCCACAACATGCTGGCCGGAGTAGCAGGATTCGATGCGGTTTTACTGGTGATAGCCGCTGACGAAGGAGTCATGCCCCAGACCCGTGAACACCTCAATATTTGCAACCTTCTTGAAATTCCGGACGGTCTCATTGTCCTGACACGTATCGACCTGGTGGAAGATCCCGAAATGATCGAGCTTTGTCAAAGTGAGGTCGAGGAACTGGTGCAAGGGACCTTTTTGGAAGGCAAGCCGGTTATTCCTGTCTCATCCCTCAGTGGCAAAGGAATTCCGGAACTGAAAACCGCCCTCCAAAAACTGCGCAGCCAACTGGCTCCTCCCGATCTGGGCCAGTCTTTCCGTTTGTTTGTCGACCGTTCTTTTTCAGTCAAGGGTTTTGGCACCGTCATCACAGGTACCGTGCTTTCAGGAAGGGTCCAGACCGAGGAGGAACTGGATCGATTTCCAGGAAGGGAAAGTATCCGGATTCGGGGAATCCAGGTTCACGGAGCAGTCCGCAATGAGGTTCATGCGGGAAACCGTGCCGCACTCAACCTTGCCGGCATTTCACACTTGAGCATCAAGCGCGGAGACCAGTTGGCACCCAGTGATTCACTGGTCACAAGCTTCATGCTCAACGTGGAACTCACATTGCTGAAAGACNCTCCTGCAGAAATAAAGCAGCGCAGCAGGGTCCGTTTTCATCTTGGAAGCCGCGAAGTAATGGGACGTGTGATCCTGCTTGAAAACGAAAGACTGACTCCGGGATCTTCGACCCTTGCTCAACTCAGGCTTGAAGAGGAAGTCGGTAGCCGATATGGAGACCGTTTCATTCTTCGCAGTTACTCTCCGTTGATGACTTTGGGAGGAGGGAGGATCATTGATCCCGCGCCTGGAAAATCTCGGAGGATCAAACGAAAACTTGCAGAACGTTTAAAACGCCTGGCCTCTGATGATCTTGAAGGCCGAGTGGAGGAAGTGATCTACCTCCAATCCGTTGGGGGCGTCATAGAACATGAACTAACCCTGCGAACCGGTCTTTCAGGACGTCAGTCCACAAAAATTCTGCAGGGTTTGCAAAGCCGCCAACAGATCCTCTGTGTGGAGCCGGTGAAGAAAAGATTTCTTCATTCTGCACACATCGAACGCATCGGTAATTTTCTTCAGAAGGTACTCAAACATCATCACCAGCGATTTCCTGAACGTGAAGGGATGAACCGTGTGGAACTGGGGGGCAAGCTTTCTTTATTGTTCCAGGACCGCGAGATGGAAGTGCTGCTCAAGTACCTGGTAAAAATCGGGATGATCGTGTCCAGAGGTGCTTTTTATGCCCTTGAGGAACACGAGGGAGGAGTATCCGAGCAGACTGAAGAAATGATGCAGCGCTGCACCGATCTGGTAACCCAAGGTGGTTTTCAGCCCCTGCGGAGAACCCTCCTGCTTCAGGAACTGGATTTGAATGAAAAAGAAGGAATTGCAATGTTAAAAGCCTGCGCACATCAAAACCGGCTGGTCCAGGTTTCAGAAGATCTGTATTATACTCCGGGACAGATTGAGAATGCGATCACTCNGCTTAGAGAACATTTCAAGAATAGCCCTGTCATCNCCGTCATCGATTTCAAGNAACTACTCGACATTTCCAGGAAACATGCGGTGGATTTGTTGGAGTATTTTGATACACANCACCTGACCATACGCCAGGAAAACCAACGTTTCCCGGCACGTATCGTGGAAGGTTAAAAACCGTTTTATCAAACAACATCTGTTATGATTTGAGGGAAATATGAACTGGCTCGCACCCCAATCCCGTTTTGTACTGAAAACTTTTTTCAAACGGAATTATGATTATCTCAATTCCAGCACTCAGAAGTTGATCAACTGGATCATGCTGACCACGGATGTTGTACTGCTCTACACTTTGCTCGGCATATTTTTTTGAAACCTTTCAAATTTTATCAGGATATTCCGTTTTCATTAAAGAACGGAAAAAGAACCGGAACTTCTTCCGGTTTGCCAATCGGCTTCCACATTTTGGTCACCTTCACTTTTTGCCTGGCCAGTTGGATCCTTCTTCCAACTCCACTTCAATCCCAAAGCCTGCTGAGTGATCCGGACTGGCTGGTGCGTCATAACCCACCACCTTCCGAAGAAAGGGAGATCCCTCCCGACAACATTAGCGGATATGACCGGCAGGTGATCGAAGAACTGATGGGGTTGAAGCCCGCTTCATCAGAAAAGGTAGCACCAGTCCTCGAAAAACCTGGAATTCGAGCACCAAAGCTTACTGCTGATGAAGCGAGACCCCGAAAGATTCTAGAACCCTTCCTGCTGGGAAACCCCTCTGCTGAAAATATTCCCGAGATCGAACTGAATTTCCCCACTGGAAGTACTCTCTTTGAGGATTCTCCAGGAATTTTGATGCCTAGGGATTTTTCTGAAAGAGGAGATAACTCCTCGGATCAGCTGAGTTTGGAGTCTTCTGAGAAAAATAAATCAAACGCAAGCATTGAATCGGTGCAGAGCTACCTGCTCGAAGACCCACTTCAAGCAAAAATCGACTTTGAACAAATCGAACATCAGCTACTGCTGGAAGACCGGGCTCGGCTTAAAATCCAGTTACTCTATCATTTAGACCGGCTGCAGGCCGCAGAAGAAATGTGTCGTGCTTTTCTTCAAGAACTTTCCTTCAGCCTATGGGTTCCAGAGATCTACTACTACCTTCAACTGTCACTTCAAGGGCAACAGAAAAGGCTTGAACGCAATGCTAAGCTGGAGAATCTCAGTCTTTCCAACCTTAAGCCAGACCAGTTGAGCCATCTTTTGATGCTCTTGAGTGAAGATGCCATTCAACAAGGAAATATTACCACTGCATTGCGTTACCGTCTGGAGGAACTGAATAATCCCCTTACCTCCTCCAATGCTGATGAAGAAGTAATTCGTGAACTTCTGAGGCAAATGGAGAGTGTTGAAGGTCTGCGCAATCTGTTCCAGACCTATGCGGATCTTGAGTTGGTTCAGGAATGGTTTCCCTCCAGGCTATTGGAAATGCTGGTTGCGGAACAACGATTTCGAGAAGCATCAGGCCAGCTGGATCTGATGCTGGAAGATGCCAGAAGCCTCAATGAAGCAGAAAAAACAGAGAATCTCAAAAACCTCCGTCGGCGTTTGTCAGTCACCCTTAATGTTAATCCACTTCGGATTGGAGTCATCCTTCCACTATCAAGTAATCATCCGCGCATTTCGCAACTGGTCCAGCAAACCCTTGAAGGCCTTAGGCTGGGGCTCTATCCCAGACCTGTTTTAGAGGAGGAAGGAAAACTTTCGAAAAACAATCACCCACTCCAAGATATTGAATTGGTGCTGCGTGATTCCAAACTGAATCCCCAAACAACACGCAGAGTTTTCAGGGAACTTGTTGAAGAGGAACGGGTCATTGCCGTGATCGGCCCATTGGCCAGGAAAACCTCTGAAGCTGCTGCAGAAGAGGCGGAATTCTGGCAGGTACCTATGATCTCTTTGTCTCTCACTTCCAGTATCCCGGAAACCGGTCCATTCGTTTTTCGCAACAACCAGAACTGGGAGCTGGAAGTGGATTCCCTCGTGCGTTACGCCAAGGAATATTATCAGGCCAGACGTTTTGTGATTCTATACATCCAAAACCGTGAAGGTCATGAAAAAGCACGTCTTTTCCAGAAGTCTGTTTTGGCTTACGGAGGGAAAATTGAGGCCATCGTAGGCTTTCAGCGGGAACAAAAGAGCTTTGTTCAACAATTCGATGCTTTCTCGGGAAAATTAAGAAGCATGACCCCTGATGAAGCAGCAGACCTTGAAGAACTAGGGGAAAAAGAAGATCCTGTTCTCAATTTTGATGCCGTCTTTGTTGCCATCGGCAGTGGTGGGATGAAGGACCTGCAGGTTATCTTTCCTTATGCATCGGTTTACCAGATGCAAAAAACCCTCTTCCTGGGAGACAGTGGCTGGAATCACCCCGCCCTGCCTTTTGTACCGCGCTATCAGGCTTTCCGGAAACTGGTGTTCACCGATGGCTATACACGTCTGCAAAGTGGAGTGGAGAGAGAGTATTTTTTTAAACTTCACGAGAAGGAAATGTTCCGCCACCAGAATTACACCCGGCCATCTTCTTATTCAGCCTATGCCTTTGATACGCTTTCCATGATAAAATCCCTGCTTAAGGAAGAGGCAAACCACAGTCACGGGGACTTGAAACAGGCGCTGCTGAATATCAGGGGTTTTCCTGGAGTGACAGGAACTTTGAGTTTTGATGAAAAGGGAGAAATTCAACGGAACATGCAGTTACTCACGCTGCAACGGGGCAACATCGCTTCAATTGAATGAGCCACGGCTTGAAGATTTAACAAGCAAATTAGCGATTATTCCGCTTTTTGCTGAAAACTTTGACTCAAGTTAATCAACTTATTTTCAATATTTTGCGGTTTTTAGAAATGGAATCAACATTTCTATCAGCTCTGCGGGAAGCAAATTCAGAGGTGTCCACGAATTCCTGATCGATTGACTCCTCACCACTTTCAATTTCCTGCAGCTGTTCCTTAGATGGGGGTGCCTGCTCAGGCTCAACCTCTGCTTTTTGATCCAGTGGTTCTTCAACCAGATCTGCCACTTGTCGAAGTCGATAACTGAACTGCCTGCTAACTTCCAACAATCTTCCTCCGGGAACACATTCAGGACTGCTCTGAAAAACCTCGAAATCATTGACTACAATCGCATGTTTGAGCGCCTCAGGTCCTAGGTAGATCAACATCCCTTCAGGTTCATGTTCCCGGTATTGTTGTTCTTCCGTCTCAAATTTGAACCACTTCATCGTGATCTCCCTTCAACATCAAATTGTTGCTTTTTGAATAATTCAGATGATACAAAAAGAAACTGCGAATTTTGTGCCAGTTGTTTAGAATTTCTAGGGAGATTTTTTTGAGTTCAAACTTGACCATTCGCTGTAATTATCAATATATTTGAATATTTAAAAAACTCTTGCATTGGGAAATATGACAAAAAATGCATCATTAAAAGCGGAACTGACAACGCTTTTCGGGGACCAGAAAGAAAACATCGAAAAGGCTGCTGGTTGTCTCAAGGTTTTGGCACACCCAGCCCGACTCCAGATCATGTGCGCATTGAGAAATGGTGAACAAACCGTTCAAGATCTCGAGTTTCTAACCGGGCTCCGCCAAACCACTCTTTCACAGCATCTTTCCCTGCTGAAAAACAGGGATGTACTGGCATCTCGAAGGGAGGCGAATTATTCCTTTTACAGGATTGCGAATATGCGCATGGTCGAACTGTTCAATCTGGTTCAGGATATGTTTTGCCAGAGTTACCCGAAATCATGAATGCATCCAGCGATATAGGTTACAGGCAGCTCTTTGACCGGGACACCTGGACCTATACATATTTGCTCTTTGACCCTGAAACATTGGAAGGGGTCATCATCGATCCAGTAAAAGAAAAATTCGATAGAGACCTCCAGCTTTTGGAGGAACTGGGAATAGAACTGAAATACGTCCTCGACACACATGTCCATGCAGACCACATCACATCTGCGGGACTTTTTCGGGAGATGACAGGAGCCAAAACCTCAGTAGGAGAACCCTCAGGGGTTCCCTGTGCGGACGTGCTCTTACAAGATGGAGATCTACTGGAAATCGGCCGACACCAAATCCAGGCGATTTCAACTCCAGGGCATACAGATGCCTGCACTTCGTTCAAAGTGAACGGAATGCTTTTCACCGGAGACACTTTGTTCATCCGGGGCTGCGGACGAACTGATTTTCAGCAGGGTGATGCAACGAGGCTATATAACAGCATCTCCCGGAAACTATACAGCCTTCCTGATGCAACCATAGTCCTTCCAGGACATGACTACCAGGGAAGGTCTTCGTCCACGATTGGAGAGGAAAAACGTTTCAACCCCAGGGTCCACGCAGAACAAACTCTGGAAGGATTTGTCAAAGTCATGAATTCCCTCAACCTCAAACGTCCGGCCAGAATCGACGAAGCAGTCCCCGCAAATCTAAGTTGTGGGATGTCTCCGGCCTCAGGACACGGTACTGAAGAGAATTTTTCGATGGATGACCTGCATAGAATTCTGGGGGTACTCAATCCTGAAATGCGTGTCGTCGATGTTCGCACACCCGGGGAATATGCTTTAGCTCATGTTCCGAAAAGCCTTAACGTCCCGATGGGTGGAGAACAGGAATTCATCGAAGAACTTCGTGGTTACGAAAAAGTCTACCTTTATTGCCAATCGGGACGCAGGGCCCAAACCGTTTACACCATCCTTTCCAGGCAGGGACTGGATAATCTCGTCTGCATCTGCAGCTCGGGAATGGCAAACTGGATCTCATCCGGGTTTCCGGTAAACCGAGGAGAAGCGGGCTACTGATTCAACCTTTTACACTCGAATCGGGGGATTCTTTCTGGCCCCCACGGGTTTCATTCAACAATCAGCAATTTTTGGGGCAGCAAACCTTTAATATTAGAGGTCGTGATGGATTTTTTCTTCCGTCTGCAGGACCACTGTTTACACTACCGGTTTCTGCTGATCCTGTTTGTTTTAAATCCCTCGTTGGTATTTGGAGCCGATACATCAGTTCCTGAGATTACTTATCCCTGGTGGATTTGGCCTCTGATTTTGCTGGTGGTGACCTTCCTGATGGGCATTGTCGCAGTGCTCGGTGGAGTCGGAGGAGGTGTGCTTTTTGTCCCGATCATCAGCGGTTTCTTTCCATTTCACCTGGATTTCGTTCGGGGAACCGGATTGCTGGTGGCCCTTTCCGGGGCACTGGCGGCGGGTCCTGGATTGCTTAAGGCGAATTTGGCCAGCCTACGTCTGGCCATGCCGGTGGCCCTGATTGCTTCGAGCATGGCCATCGTCGGAGCCATGGTTGGGCTCGCATTACCCACGCACATCATCCATCTCAGCCTGGGTGGAACCATCCTAGGTATCGTCGTGATCATGCTCTCTGCCCGAAAATCTGAACTTCCGAACATGGATCAGGCGGATTCACTCTCCACTGCACTCAGAATTACCGGAATTTACCATGAACCGAGCATGAAACGTGATATTGCCTGGAAAGTTCACCGGACATGGCCTGGACTTTTTAGTTTCATCATCATCGGATTCATGGCGGGTATGTTCGGGCTCGGGGCCGGCTGGGCAAATGTCCCGGTTCTCAACCTGCTGATGGGAGCACCTCTGAAAATCAGTGTTGCAACATCAAAGTTTCTGCTTTCAATCACTGACACTTCAGCTGCCTGGATCTACCTCAACAAAGGTGCGGTGATTCCATTGATGGTCGTCCCTTCACTGATCGGGATCATGCTCGGATCTTTTGTGGGGGTTCGCATCCTCAGAGTTGCCAAACCTGCGTTCATTCGTTGGATGGTGATCGGCATTCTTTTTTTTGCAGGCCTAAAGGCTATCAGTAAAGGCCTTGAATATTATAGCCTCACTTTTTTGTAAGGAAGGAGGATTGATGAAGAATAACCAACAAAATGTATCGGAAGAAATGATCCTTTACGCTGGTGTGCTGGAACGAGGAATGTACACTGGTCTACTGTTAATGTTTGTCACGTTTCTTCTCTACATTTTCGGAGTTCTTGAACCGGTCGTTCCCCTTGAACGAATTGACTCGTTTTGGAACCAACCGGTTCACGACTACCTTGTTCAGGTGAACCGGGAATTTCTGGGTTGGGATGAACCTCCGATTGGGTGGTCCTGGGTGAAGCTGCTGGGATACGGAGATTTTTTGAATTTTCTTCCTGTCGTGCTGCTCTCGGGAGTCACGATCCTCTGTTACCTGTTCATTGTACCGGGGATGTTTCAGCGCAAGGACTATTGGATGGCAAGCATTGCTCTCGCAGAAGCCCTGATTCTGATCCTTGCGGCAAGCGGGCTGTTAGCCGTAGGACACTAGAACTGTTTCGGAGCTTCCATTCTCCGGAACCCATCAAAGGAGGCTAAAAATGGAAATTTCAGGATTTTCATGGCCCCCGGGATTCTGAAAAGCTGAAACCTGCTTCTGTCACCAACACACACTCTCGTGGAGGTTGACAGAAATCCCGGAGAAATCCTTCAGGATTTTGCCAATTCAGACAATAACTCTTGCCGTATTGGTTCAGGAACTCCTGTTTCGGAAAGTACTTCCATGAGAGCCTGCATCAAAAGCCGTTGCTGTCCCGGATTCAATTCAACTTCCTGAAAAAACTCCTTCCTGCTGGGAAAATCACAAGGCCCGGAAGAAGCTCTGCACATCCATTCGCTGAGACGTTTGCGGAAAATCCGGCCTTGGTCCGAACCAATTGCTTCCTGTATCTTTGGCTTCCGGCTGACTTGAAGAGAAAAAGCAACCAGAGTTTTCTCCCCACCTAGCCTTTTGTATAAACTGGTTTGAGGAACCGGAATAGGCTGGGTACATCCAATAAATAGTAGATTGATGAAACCGATGATCAGCATCGATTTGAACAAAGGATTCATTTCCAGAGGATTGAAAAGGTTATTTTCTGAAGCATCCTGTTTCATGAATTTTCGACAAGGAATTCGTGCCATGATTTTTGATAGGCATACAACAGGGTATCGCGATGCCGGGGCATTTGATCAAGACGATTTTGTAGATTTTCATTTTCTCCAAGAGGCACCATCGTTTTCTGCAACAGGTAGTGCAATGTTCCTAAAGGATGTACCAGACAAAAATGGAGGAATTCAAGACTCTGATCCTCGGATTCTTTGTGTATCAAATGAAGAAGCAGAACCAGGTGGTAATGATTGATTCCTTCCTGAGTTTTTTTATGGATGAAATGTTCGATAGAGCGCAGATATTGGCTTGATTGAAAACCTTCTGGAACGAATTCAAGATGAGCCGGATGTCGATAAAATTCGAGGGTAATGTGAGCAGAAAGCAGATAAGCCCATGCTTTGCGAATCATGTCCAAAGAAATAAACTGACGGTTTCCCTCCTCCGGAAGCACCTCACTTGAATCCAGCAAAATGCCTAGGGTCGTTTTCCATTGGTCCATCAGAGAACTTCTGAAACGGAAAATGGCGAGCATGGATTTTAGACGCTGATCAACATTTTCAGAAATAGTACTTTCATCACCTTTCAGTTTACTACGAATCTTCTGCTCCATCGCCTCAAGGGCCAGGTAGACTTTGGCATAAATGGAATGATTGTATTGTTTTTTCATTTTCTGAAATTCCTCATTCCAAGATTCGATCGGACATCCAACCGGCAGCCATTTCATCATTTTCAAAGGAAACCTTGAGGCCCGATTTATCATCTCTTGGTTCTGCTTGATTTCAGGCATCAGGTAAGGCCTAACCTTCCCGTCCCGCCTTAGATCACGCATTTTTAACAACAATGAGGCAAGCATCCCACTCAAAATTTCAACTTCCTCGGTTTCTCCCAATTGATGTTCTAGTTCTTCGATGAACCCTAGCAGCGAATGCATTTCTTGGAGACGATTGGCATAGGCCCTCAAGAACTGAAGCGGTTGCTCACTCTCGAAGTTCCAATAACCTTTCGCATCATGGGGCAGAATCAGATGTAGTTGCTCATCGAGTTTCTTTACCTGTTCAATCATCAGCTTTTGAATTCGCCCTGGATTATCTTTTAAAAGCTGACAAAAATCCCTGTAGGTCCATTTCAGGAATTCCTCATCCTCACCAAGACCTCTGTTCTCCCATTGACGTTTCCATTCCCTGTTCAATTCCATAATCAGGGCTTTACTATCTTTTGGCAGAGAAAACCCAAACCGTGATGCTTCTTTGTCTAAACGAGCTTGAAAACGTTCCGAAGGAAATTCAAATGTGGAGAGCAGTTCCAATATTTCAGGTATGCCTGCACTACTTTCCAATTCTTCATTGAACTGCTGTCGATAGAATTCCAAAGGCTGGATGTGTTCAAGAAAGTGAACCTCGCCAAACAGTTTGGAAAACAGAGAACGAGTCAGATTGATCCTCACTTCGGAGGACTCGAGTTTTTCAGGAAGAATAACGGTAATCGAATAGACTTTGGAAACGGCAAGAAAATCGAGCCTGGATGCGGGAAGAGGAATGTTTTCCGGAAGACGGGTCCCGCTTTCTTTTTCGTAACCTGCGATGTCAGTGAAAAAAACGGGGTGATTCGCATCACGGAGCCTAAATCCACGCAGATCCGCATATTCCAACAGAGCCCGGACCAGACGTTTTAGTTCATGGACCGTCTGTGGATCTAGACCCTCTGAAAATCTTAAATTCCTAAGTTCTGCATTCTTGGATGTAAAAACCCTGCCCTGATTGAGTTCCTTAAGGGTTTTTTCATCGAAAACGGGTTTCGCAGGTTTGAAACGCTCTTCAAAAAAATCGTCATTGAAACCAACTGGGCTCATGGTGCCGGAGGGATAGAATCCTGATATGTATGCCTCCGTCAAGAGGCTTCAACAAATCGCCTGGTAAGGAAAGATAATGCCTGGTAAATCCAAAGAAAGGATGTTTTCTATACTAGTTAGTGTTTGCGTACCGAAGCGATGTCCTCCGTCCATTCTCTAAGACGGCGTGGTCCTTCCAGGTGAATCTTGAGATTGATCAAGTCGCTGAATTTTTTTTCCTCTAGGGTTTCATCCGGATAACGGCGCCTTAAATAGCCCCAAAGATTCATGAAATTTTCTTCTGTTTCAATCTCTCTTTCCCGTTCCGTGAACACCACATCCTCTTGTTCGGAAAACTCAGGATAAAATACTTTATTCATAACATCTTCATTGAATTTCAGCTTTGATAGCTCATTCATTGAAAAAACTTCCGGCCCGGGTTTTTTCCTCTGCCCGGACTCGATCATGGAGGATTGAATCTAGCCCCCTTATACTACTCTGTAGCAAAAACACTGCCTCTTCCAGAAAAGTTTGAAAAAAAACTCGTAATCCTTGATTTTGCCTTTGCAACAGAACGTTTTGAAAGATAAGGTTGTTCTTGAACAATACTTCCACAATCTATACTCTCAGTTTTTCAACGGTTCCGATCAAAAGAATTAGTCCCGTCTCATATGATGTTGGAAGGCTCCATGTGAGTAATTCCTTATAAACTGCTGAAACCGATGCAGTCCAATTAAGCTCACCAAAACTTTTCTGAACAATCTACCTGGCGCACTATTAACATAGATCATCCACCACTCGAAAATGGCATCTGGAACATGAGCACAAAAGAACATTGTGGATTCATCGGCCTGATTGGAAGACCCAATGTAGGCAAATCCACTCTGCTCAACAAACTGATTGGACAGGATCTCTCCATCACCACTCCAAAACCTCAAACCACAAGAAATCGGCTGCTTGGCATAAGAACCCAAGGGACATCGCAGATGGTTTTCATCGACACCCCAGGCATTCATGAATCAAACATTCCTCTGAATCGTAAAATGATCGAGTATGCAATCCAAACCCTAGAGGAAACCGATCTCAACCTGTGGCTTATAGAACCTTTGAAATCACATTTCAAAAAACCTCATCCTGATGATAAAAAGATCCTGGACCTGATCAGCAACTGTAGAAGCAAGACGATGTTGGTGATCAACAAAATCGATCTTGCCGATAGGGAAAGGATTTTAAGAACCATCGATACTTTTAGCCAATTGGGGTCTTTCGATGAAATCATCCCCCTCTCTGCACTCAAGTCGACCAATCTTGACAGCCTTCTGGAACAATTAGAGCGATACCTTCCGGAACATCCATTTTTCTTCGAAAACGATCAACTGACTGACGCATCAGAACGCTTCCTCGTTGCGGAACTGGTTCGTGAACAGATTTTTCGTAAACTTCAGCAGGAACTTCCCTACTCCACTGCAGTTCAGGTAGAACGTTTTCAAGAAGATCCGGATTGCCTGAAATTGGACTGCCTGATCTGTGTTGAAAGGGAATCGCAAAAAGGAATCTTGATCGGCAAATCAGGATCAATGCTCAAACAGATTGGGACAGCAGCCAGAGAAAAAATTGAAAGACTGCTTGGACAGCGTGTCTTTTTGGCATTACACGTGAAGGTAGTAAAACAATGGACAAGGAAGAAGCACCACCTACAGGCACTCGGTTATCAGTGAACTGAATGAAGTATTCCTCAAGAAAATCAATCAAGAGAATAAGGAGCAGATGCTGATCAACATTTTTTTATGGGCAGGAGTCCTGTCAGCTTCATTCTGGATGTTCAACATTTCCTGGCAATATGGTCTCGGAACCTTGGTGCTGTTGTTGAGCCTAATCAGCATCGCTTCTCTGATTCGCAGGGCTTCGACAACCGTATTAATCAACAAAGATCAGCAAAAGGATCAAAACCGATCTGAATTGCCCCGTGAAGCGGCTTTGAAACAAAGCCCGCCCCCCCTTTCGATGATGCCCGGAGGAATAGATAGTAACATTTTTGAGCGTTTTCGAGAAAAACACAAAGTCGGCGGCAGTTCAAACATTGGTCTTCCAGGGCCTTACCAGTCTCCTCATCCACCACGAACGAATCCCGTTCGCACGAAGACTAACTCTATGGAACAACCTTCCTTCCTGAATGAACTTGAAGACACAGAACAGGTCCGAGTTACCCTCAGCCCGCAGACAAGGAATTCAGAACTTGGAGAGACAAAGCAGGCTCCTTTTCCACAAAGTCAACACATAGTGGAAAAAGATAAAACATCTGCCAATTCCGCCGATATCCAAAGCGATTCCTCATCGAATCATGAAACCATTCCGACTGAATCGGTTCCTGCGCGGATGCTTTCCGAAACCTGGCCAGGAGAGCCCAGATCATCACAAAAACCAAGAATCGAGTCTCTGGAACGCACCACTCAGCCTCTAGTCAGGGAGGAACAGTTGGAAGAGGCGATGGATGATTTGTTTGCGGATGTTCACATCCCCCTTTCCCTGGAAAATCAAAAGGAACCCGCTGTCCAGAAGGAGCCCATCAAATCTTCTCCTGTAAAAGTGGATCAAGAGGATGACTCACAGTTTTGGCAGGAGGACCAACTGGCCAACCTGTTCCAAAAACCTGGACCCCTCAATGAAACCAATGATGAAGCACGAGGGTTGCTGAAAATTGCTATGGCAGCAGCAGATTCAGGACGAAATGATGAAGCACGAAACGGATTGGAAGGTTATTTTTCAATGCTCGACGAAATCGGCAAGTCTCCTGATCCTGAAGCGATCGAACTGAAGGATCATTTAGGCAAAAAAGAAGAACAAACCTTGGAAAATTCGATTGTTGAAGAACCTGCCAAGAAATCGGAAATACATCTGACACACGAATCCGAATCCTTACCTGATAAGACAGAACCGGAACGCATCAATCCCTGGGAAAACGATGAGCAGACGGATTATGCTTCCATCATGGATGAACTGGTCGATGCTCTTGAGAAAAAAGAAGCCTACACTGAAGCTCTCCCACTGCTTCAGGACTTGTTGGCCTTCAACCAGCAGCAGCAGAATCAGACGGGCATGGACCTGATTTATGAACGGATTGAAAAGGCTCAGATTGCTCTAGAAGATACCGAAGGCTTGATGGATACCTATGAAAGCCACCTCGAATGCAAAAGGTCCCTGGATGACCGTAATGGTTTAATCAGAATCCTCGATGAATTGGGAACCATCCACAACAAAGCCGGCAATTCCGAACGTTCACAGGAGTTTCATGCTGAGCGGCTCAAACTTGTATCCCTGAACCAAAATAACAATCCAGAAGATTCTCAGGTTGAAACCCTGAGTCAGTAGATGCACCCCTGCGGGGTCATTCCAGAGAGGTTGTGACCATGATTGCTGGCTTCAAACTGGAGTTCCGCAAGAAGCCTACAACCCCTGGTCCGACGTTCACGAACCACATAAAATTCACTGATCCTGGGTGAGGTGTCCGATTCGAGTCTTGCGAAAGAGTTGATGGCATTGATCGAATGGGATTCTGCCAGCCTGAGGTAACGAGGTTGCCTTGCATTTCTCCAGCTGTCAAAATAGTTCAGACTCCAACCTAAATGGTAATCTCCTTCCTGAAGCCGACTTTTAAAAGACCTTGCCTGGAACTCAAACTCTCCTGTACTGCAGGATCCCAGCAACAGAATCAGAGAGGCAAGTATTAGGTTTGGTATGAACTTTCGGAACATGAAACGCATTAGGAATGATTCTTTTTTTCGACCTTTTGCTAAAATGCATAGAAAAAGGTTTAAGACTATAAGATCAATATCGGCAGGTGGCACAAGAACTTGAATCATTTTTTAACAAGTAGCAGGAGATAACCTGAAATTTTGGACTCTCCAGGAAAAAACAACTGGATGGTAGAAAGAACATTATTCGTAGGGGATGTACATGGCTGCCTTACAGAACTCGAAGGTCTACTGAACTTGGCGGGGTTCCTCCCAAAACGGGACCGACTTTTTTTCGTCGGAGACCTGATCAACCGTGGTCCAGATTCCTTAGGAGTCTTAAAATTGGTTCATCACCTTGGCGCTTCAAGTGTACTTGGAAATCATGAACAAAGCTTCTTAAGTTTTTTGAAAAACGGTTCCAAGACTTCTGCCAACTTCGAAAAGCTGAAACAAGAAATGGGTGACCAGGCGGGATTCTGGGAAGACTGGCTTGAATCGCTACCGCTTTTCGTTTCTGAAGGAGAAGAGGATGAAATAGACTCATTTCTAGTTGTTCATGCCGGTGTCGCACCAGGTATTCCTCTTCAAGAAAGTGAACCTCGTCTTCTGACCAAACTGAGAACCTGGGATCCTGAAAACTGCAGACCAGGAGATGATAATCACCTTGCCTGGTATGAGTTATACGAGGATTCCAGGATGATCATCTTTGGACACTGGGCTGCTGGTGGAATTGTAATGCGTCAGAATGTGATTGGACTAGACAGCGGTTGTGTTTATGGAGGATGCCTAACGGCCCTCTCATGGCCTGATCGGATCCTGCATCAGTTTCCTGCACAAAGAATTTACCATCATCCTCAATCATAATTCTCAATTACTGGCTAGATAATTGCAGAAAATTGATATAATGGTTTAGATTACAAGGATAAATTCAAGTGAATGATACTTCCAATTCAAACTCCATAAAAGAAATCTGGGCGATTGGTGGCGGCAAAGGCGGAGTCGGAAAAAGCTTTGTGGCCGGAAACCTCGGGATTCTGCTCGCCCAAAGAGGGTTTCGTGTCATCCTTGCCGATCTGGATCTTGGAGGGGCAAATCTCCATACATGGCTCGGAGTCAACACACCAGAACAGGGAGTTTCGGAATTTGTCGACCGTCAAGTGGAACAAATCCATGAACTCCTTATTCCCACCTCAATTCCACATCTCAGGCTTATCAGTGGAGCCCGGGACGGAATCGAGATCGCCAACCTGAAACATACCCAAAAGATGCGTTTTTTGATGGCGCTCAAGAGGCTTGACACAGATTTCATCGTTATGGATCTAGGAGCTGGAACAGCTTACAACACGATTGATTTTTTTCTGCTTGCAGAAAAACAACTGATGGTCGTGATTCCAGAACCCACTTCCATTGAAAACGCCTATCGCTTTCTGAAAAATTCATTTTACCGAAAACTTCGGCACACAAGCNCATCCTTTGGTCTGAGAACGGTCATAGAACAAATGCTAAAGAACAACAATTCNTTCGGAATTCGCTCTCCAAGAGACCTGATTGAATACTTGCGNCAGATGGGGGGGAACGCTTCCACCTTCATTGAAGATCAGCTTGAACACTTCCAGCCTAATTTGATCATCAATCAAACTCGTTCTGAGAGTGACATCCGGATTGGCAGGGCGATGGAAAAAGCCTGCCTGAAATACTTTGGATTGACCCTCAATTTCAGCGGTTATGTGGAACAGCATGAAGGAGTACGGGAATCGGTTTTACGTCGCAAACCAGTGACCCTTGACAAACCTGACAGCCTAATGTCTCAGCAATTGAAGACCATCTCTGAGAACCTACTGAGATCTTCAAACCTCTCCACCCCGTTGACCCCAGTCTATTCACGCCTGATTCCCTGAAACCCTGAAGAGGCCTCAGAAGATGGAAACCGCNGAAAATTATTATGAACTTCTGGAAGTTGAAGCTTCCGCCAGCTTTGAGGAAGTCCAGAAGGCTTATGAAAAAAAGCTAGAGGAAGTTCATGAAGAATCCCTGGCAGCTTATTCTCTTTGTCCTGTTGAAGAGAACGAAGATTTACTGAGAAAACTTAGTGAAGCTTTCATGCAGCTTGCGGATCCCGAAGCCCGTAGAACCCATGATTTGAAATTAGAATCCAAACCGATACAAGAAGAAATATCCAGCAAACCTTATCTTGCACCTACTACTCCTGTTGTAAAAACCAAGATAGAATCGAGTTCGCCATCAAACGAAGGCAAAGTGGTTTTCCTACGACCTCAGCTAAAAACCGGCGGGNTTTCAACTTCAACTGGAGAAGCGTTTCAGGCCAAAGTCTCTGATACTCAGAAACCCAATCCCATCACCAAACTGAATCGGCAGAATGTCAGTGCCTCTCTGGAAGAAATCACGCATCAATCAGCCAAACTGCGTCAAGATGCATTTCAAAATCTTGCAGGAAAAAACAAGCAAACAGATGCCAAACTCCAAGAATATTATCAGTTTTTGGAAGCAAATGAAGGTGTNGTACGTTATTCCGGTTCGGTNCTCCATCAAATCCGAGAACTTAAAGGCATCACAATCATGGAACTGGCCACAGTGACCTGTGTCCGAGGTACCTACCTGGAAAGTATCGAAAAGGAAAATTTCAAAATCTTTCCCTCAGCAGTTTATCTCAAGGGCTATCTTCACTGTTACCTCAAAGCCCTTGATCTCCCCCTGGACCAGGTCTGTGAGCAGTACATGAAACTGTTCGATGATTGGCAGGAAGAGGGGTCCGAGAACAATTCCTTCTAGTTTTAATCAACAATAAACTAGGTGAGGCCAGAGCCGGAAATAAGCCGGGTTCTGTTCCCCTCCCTGTCAAAAATTTCATGGATGTTAAACGACATCCAGGACATGATCTTCTTTGAAAGGTGGGGCCACGACCATTTATCTGGGACTGACGTTACCGTCAGCCTCAAGCGTCCTACCCGANCGCCGGGCGGGCCACCCGATAGCGATCCTATTTGGACTTGCAGCAGGTGGGGTTTACACTGCCGGCCCTGTCACCAGGACCGCGGTAGGCTCTTACCCTGCCATTTCANCCTTACCTGTGACCTTNAGGAGGTCCATCGGCGGTATGCTTTCTGTTGCACTTTCCATCGGTTCACACCGTCTGGCCGTTAACCAGCACCGCGCCCTTGCTGCCCGGACTTTCCTCCGGCAAGAACCCGCTCTTGACAGGATTCACCGGCGGCCGTGTATCCGACTCTGGTCTTTGCAAGCTAACAGTTTGTCTTGGAGTTGCAAGCCTCGCCAGGTTAACATAGCCTGAAAAGGTGAAGAATGGATGTTTCATTCCTTCCAGAATTCCAAATGATAGAATAAAAATTTTTCATGGGTTCAAAGTTAAAGAAACAACAAAAAAAATTGCGAAAACCGACTCGAGGTTTCAGCTTCATCGAAGTGTTGGTTGTGATTATCATCCTCGGCTTACTTTCTGGGATCGTTGGTGTCTACCTGTTCGATTCTGCAGAACAGGCCAAAGCTGATGCTACCAAAACCCAGATCAAGGGCCTTGAAACNGCACTCGACCTTTACCGCCTCCACAACTCGCGATATCCTTCCAGCGAGCAGGGGCTTAAAGCTTTGCTNAGTAAACCCGAAGTCGGCCTGATTCCAGATAGCTGGAACGGTCCCTACCTTCGGGGAAAAAATCTTCCTAAAGACGGCTGGGACAATGACTTCCGTTATGTGACCCAGAACGGTAAGGACTACGAAATCATTTCGATGGGTGCCGATGGAGTGGAAGGCGGTTCAGACCTCGACGAGGATATCAGTTCCAACGACCTCTGACCCCATCAAATCCGTTGGGAAAGGGTTTTCCTTTCTCGAATTGATGGTGGTCATCGCNCTGGCAGCACTGCTGGCGGGATACGCCGTACCGAATTTCACTGCACTCTTCACTTCCCCCCAGGAAAACGAATACCAGCATCTGACCAAGGTCTTGCGGATGCTGCGTACGGATGCCGTGCTTCGAAGCAGAGCCTACTGCCTCTCCTTCGACCTCAAGGAGCAAAAGCTGATTCCGGGAATGATCGGACCCGAAGGCTGTGGCGACGGAGAAAACCAGGAGGAGGACTGGCCGAAATGGCTCATGGAACATCAATTTCCGGAAGAACTTGTGCTTCAGGATGCCCGTTATTCCACCAATACCCCCAGTCAAAATCCNAGCTCAGCTTTTGAAGTCCTGATCGACAATTCCGGTTTTGTCACACCTTTCGTACTAACTTTTGCAGAAAGAGACGGACTACGTTTCTGGGAGATGGAGAGTGTGGGCATTCTCGGGAAACTCGAATTACGTGAATCCCAATGAAAGCAAAATCCGCCTTCAGCGTTCTAGAAGTGCTGATTGCCTTATCCATCCTCAGCATCACCCTGATGGCAGTCTACCAGTCCTTTGCCTCTTCCCTCTTCGTCCTGCAGTCCACCAAAACCCTCTGGAAGGCGATGGCGGAGACACAAAAAGAATTGCTCCGTTGGGAACGTTCGAAGAACCCTCCTCCTGTATCGGTCTCCCAGGGTAGTGTTGAGGAAGAAGTAGGTTTTCTAGATGGACGCTGGAAACTGGACATTGAAGATAAACTTCCTTTGCCTGGGATTAAAGTACGACGGGTCAATTATGAAATCACCTGGATGGAGGGAGAACGCGAGTATCGCTACAGTTCCGATCTATACGTCAAANCCGAATGAATGCAGGACCCNCGACCGGNCGANAAGCTTTCTCTCTGATAGAACTGCTGGTATCGATAACCCTGNTGGCAATCGTCAGCGCCATGATCTATGGGGCATTTTTTCAGGTTTCCAACTCTTCCTTGAAGATTAAAGCATCCTTGTCCCAGAGTCAGGAACTGCGGTTGCTGATGAAGATGGTGCTTGATGACCTGCAGGCTGTGCAGTACCTCNAACATTATGTGGAAGATGAAGAAAATAATTCTNAAACCGGCATTATTTCAACACTCGACTGGGTGCAGAACACACAGAATAATCCTACTCTTAGCGAGGTCAGTCGTCTAAGTTTNCATGCGGCTGTACCAAGCCGATTTTTTCAAGATATTGATTCGGTAAGGAAGGGAATGGACCCNCGACTTCATGAAATAGGNTATTTTCTNGAATTCGACCAATCTTCTGGAATTCTTNANTTCAAACGCCGTGAGGATTTTTACATCGACAACGATTTAAATGAAGGAGGCCGCATACAGGTCCTTTCACATTCAGTAACAGATTTTAAAGTGGAATTCCTTTTTCAAGAAATCGAACAAGCTGCAGGAGGATCAAAAGAAGAGTGGAGCAATGAATTCAACACTGAAGAAAAGGAATGTTTCAAGGTTGGTGACCCACCATGTCTTCCTCGTGCAATTCAATTGAGCATGACCCTCGAAGCTGAGAGTGGAGAGAAAGTCAACGACTCTCAGGTGATCAACCTCTGTGTAAGGCCCTGCAAACCAGAACTTTTTNAATGAATCATGCTGCAGCACCGATTTACGAACATGAAATCCAGAGAATCTGGGCCGAGCAGGATTTTGAGGCAAAGGAGCTGAAAACGGTTGATGGAAGACCGATTGAAGTTTTTTTTCCAGGTTGGTGGAATCAAGGCAGAGGACCTGATTTTGAGGCTTCCAGGATCTCGGTCGGTGATGATTTTTATTTCGGATCGGTTGAAGTTCACCTTCAGACTTCCGGATGGAAGGCACACGGGCATGACCGGAATCCGTCNTACAACCAGGTGATCCTGCATGTGGTGCTCTACCATCAACAAAACCATTCAGCTATTACAGAACTAAAACACCAAGNCCCGGAACTCGAACTNGCCCCCCACCTCAAACCACTGAAACCTCTCAGTCAAAAGCAAAGCAAGGAAAGGTTAAGACGCATCGAGCAGTTCCCAGGACGCTGCGGAGTCTGGATCAGGGAAAAGGATCCCCGGTTACTGAAGGATTTACTGGGCCATGCTGCTGAACAGAGGATGCAGAACAAAATGAGGCAGATTCAGCAATATTGGCAGGACCAGAAACCTGAGGAACTGCTGTTTCAACTGATCTTCAAATCACTGGGTTATACGGTCAACGCACCAGCCTTTGAAGAATTGGCGAGGTTGTATCCCTATTCCAGTTTGCGTAACCTCTTTAGGTTGAACCCCCGGGAATCTAAGACCAAAATACTTTGCCGTTGGTTTGGGGCCTCCGGTNTACTCTCTTCTAAATCTCCTCTCAAGAATCCTGATCTGCGAAGAGATCTGCTGCAATGGTCCGACGAATGGGAAAAACTGGAACCAAAAATTCGACTCTTCCAGCCCCTTTCCGGCTCCACTCGTCCGGGCAATGCACCGGAAAGAAGGTTGGTGGGAATGTATCATCATCTTGCAGTTACGGCGAACCAGGGCCTTTTCAAAAGCTGGCTGATGTTGCTTAGCCAGGTCAGTCAAAGGGAACATNATAAGCCTTTGCGTCGTGTCATCCTGGAACTGAGCCAGGAGATCTTTGAGACCCCGAACTGGGAAGTCTGGAGTTTAAAACCCAGCAAAGCAAAACAGAAAACAGANTTGATCGGACAGGACAGGAAAGTGATCATCTGGGCTAATGCGATCCTCCCTTTTTTCCTGGCTTACGCCCGGTTCGAGAANGACTTGCAGTTAGAAATGCTGCTTTACAGGATTTTCATGGTCCTCCCTCCGGAAGCGTCCAACCGTAAAACACGATTCATGGAACGGCGTCTCTGGACTTCGTCTCAAAAGGATCTCAGACTGAACAGCTTCGGATNCCGTCAGGGGATGCTTCAAGTCCATNCCGATTTTTGCCATAATTTTTTCCAGGGATGCGCGGAGTGTGAATTGCTAGAAATGCTCAAGACCCGCGCAGGCTGAAATATTCCGGCTTAAGACAACGGTGGATTTGCTNGATTGTGTCAGGTCCGAAGCGCTGGGCTCTTTTCCATCTTGCATGGCTCTGTTATAGTGGGATTGAACTAACCCGATNGGGACCTTCTTATGAACCTTAATCAAGTGAGGGAACATGGTGACTGCCCTGGTAATGCTGAATGTTGAACGAAAGTACATTCAGAATGTCTCACAGAGTCTTGTGGACATGAAACAGGTGACAGAGGTTTATTCAGTCGCTGGACGTTACGATTTAGTGGCCATCGTTCGCGTCAATAACAATGCGGAGATAGCNGACACCATCACCGGAAAATTTTCCACACTGGAAGGCATCACTGCAACCGAGACCCTGATCGCCTTTAACACCTTCTCCAGGCACGATCTCGAACATATGTTCTCAATCGGTGAATGAAACCGATTCAATGAACTCAAAACTTGGGGATCTGAAAATCCGCCAGGCTATCCTCAGGATGGCGCCTTACCTTCCTCCCCTAGAAAGTCGGGACCCGGAAAAACATCTGCTGATGGATTTCAATGAGTCTCCGGTGCCTCCCCCAGCAGAAGCCATCGCAGCCATTTCTGATTTTCTCAGTCGTCGGGCTAACGTCTATCCTGCTTACCATGACTTTNTGAAGGTACTTTCTGGTTACACCNNTGTCGAAGAAGATCAACTCCTCCTCAGCAACGGTTCGGACCATGGAATCGAACTGGTATTGAGATGTTTTCTGGAAAAAGGAGACGAACTCGTGATGGCTCTTCCTGGATTTGCCATGTTCGAGCAGGTGGCTTCCACTCTGGGAGCCCGGGTCACCGGCCCAAGATATTCGGAAAACATGGAGTTTCCTGCTGAAGCACTCCATCAGGCTGTCCATGATAAAACCCGCCTGATGGTTCTGATCAATCCAAACAATCCCACCGGCACGACCATCTCTCCGGATGCAATAAAGAATTTCCTGGAAAGCTTCCCGGATCTGCCNATTCTGGTAGATGAAGCCTATTTCGAATTCAGCGGACAAACCGCAGCAGGACTGCTTGGAGACTTTTCCAATCTGATCATCCTGCGGACCTTCTCCAAAGCCCTTGCCCTGCCTTCATTGCGTCTGGGATACGTAATGGCTCATCCGGAACTCATCAAACAGCTTGCCAAAATTCGTGGGCCTTTCGATATCAACTCGGCGGCCGTGGTGGCAGCAAAGGTCCAACTGGAAAATCCGGAAGGCTGGCAGTCTCTGACACGTCACCTGATGGATGAAGTCAAACCTGCCCTGGAANNTTTTTTCAGAGAAAATGAGATCCGCTTCTACCCAAGCTCCGCTAACTTCATGCTGGTGGAAATGATAGACGCAAAAAGCGCTGCAGATTANCTGAAATCCCAGGGTATTCTTGTGCGACTGATGCACCCCCCGCTGGAAAACACCTTCCGCATGAGTCTGCGCAGGATGACTGAAATGGAGCATTTCATGAACNTTTTCAAAGGTTATCTGGAAAAACACGCTCATTGAACGCTCANGCCTGTATGATTTGAGGGTGGTTCAAATCTGCCCAGTTCGTGCCCAATTTGCTTCAAAAAACAGCATTTGGACAGAAATAATAGGCAATTTTTGCACTATTAAATCGCAACTATTTGAAATTGGTTTATTTTTTGCAGATTNAATAGGAGGCAAAGATTGCAGCACAGGGTGTCCCGGGGTTGCTCCACGGATGGAAGGGCACACCAAGGATGGTCGGCACCCACACCTCGAGCGCCCTGTGCTCTTTTTCTTAGTCCCTCCTTTGATCTACTTCAGCCCTAGCACTTTTTTTNTGGCTTCATGCATCCCATATTTGAGGAAAGTCAGGAGTTTTTNCTAAGCAGTTGAAGATAGTCTTTTGTTTTGGGCTGCCAATCCTTTGAGGAAAGCAAATCCCCAGCAAAACTGCTGATTTCAGTTGAAGAAAGGTTTCCAGGAGAGAGGGAGGGATAATCCGTGAGGAAAACGCTTTCACGGGTAAATGGTGACAGAAGGGTAAAAAAGCTCGAACAAAGCTCACGGGGTTCGACTTGATGAAGGACCTGCATGCATTTCAGATAGTTCCCGCAGAGATTCTGCAATTCTTCGGAAACAAATNCATCTTCCAGTTCGGCACAACGTTTGAGCAGATAATGCTCGGAACAAATTGATCGGATCAAAAACCCGCTCCAGGTTTTTGGAAACGCCTGATTGAGTTCCTCATCTTCCGAAACATTTAAACTGATGGNTTGAAGGCAGGAATAGTAATTTCGGAGAACGCCATTCGGCATCCGTTTCTGACTCCCGTTCCAGGCTAAGACTTCGGATACAAGCACATTCCACTGTTTCCGCTGCATGCGGACCCACATCCGTAAAAGCTGTTCTTCCATCCCTTTCAGCATCAGCAGGTAATGATCTGCGGGAGGCTTTCTGGTCCATGGACAATCGAAGGGAAGCCGTGCCCATGCATCCAGGACATCATGAATCGTCACGAGCAATGCGGATAATTCAGACTGAAGCCAAGTTTCGGGAGAATTTTGCGCCATCAATGAAAAACTCGTTCAACGTCCTTCAGGCTTTTTTGAATCGCCTGGATCATGGGTGGCACCGGCTGCAGATCAAGGATGTTTTCTGGAACATACCTTAACGGGGTTTGTGGCTCCGAAAGCCATTCAATCAGGCGGTCCGGTTGCAGCCTACTGGAATCACGTATCTGAAGCCGAAGACGCTGTTTGCTGTGATGCACCGATTCAACTCCGAAGCGCTGAGCCCAGAGACGAATCTGGGCGGTCATGAACAGGTTGACCAGAGACTCCGGCATCGGGCCGAAACGATCTTCGATTCCACTCCGGAAATCCCAAAGCGCCTCGTCTGATTCAATGGTCCCAAAAGCTTTGTAAAGTGATAGCCGTTGGCTAGTGCTGACAATGTATTCTTCCGGAATGGTAACATCAACCGTGTCGAGTCGCACCTGTACTTCGTCCAGAGGAAGCACGGCCAGGTCCTGTTGCTGAATTTTCCTCACCGCCTGTTCCACCATTTGGGTGTAGAGTTCCANTCCNACACTNGCGATCTGTCCGGACTGTTCAGACCCGAGAAGGTTTCCTGCTCCACGGATTTCGAGATCTCGTGATGCGACTTTGAAACCAGCACCAAGATCATTCAGTTCCTGAAGCACCTGGAGTCTTTCNTGGGCCACTCCATTAAGAATTTTTTGGGGTGGAACGAGCAGATAAGCAAAGGCCTGGAGGTTACTTCTGCCAACCCTTCCACGCAACTGATAGAGTTGGGAAAGTCCGAAGTTATCGGCATTGTTGATGAGGATCGTGTTGGCCCGAGGGATGTCCAGTCCCGATTCAATGATGGTCGTAGAAAGCAGAACCTGTATCTCCCCTTCAATGAAGTCGTACATCACCTGTTCCAACTGATGTTCGCCTAGCTGACCATGACCGATAGCGATTTTCACATCCGGAAGAATCTCACGCAGGTAATTTCCATACTCGTAGATTGTCTCAACCCGGTTATGAACGATAAACACCTGTCCTCCACGTCGTAATTCACGACTGACTGCTTCCTGAATCACATAATCACTGGACTGAACAATGCGGGTTCTAACGGCCACCCGGTCGGCAGGAGGAGTGTTGATCAGGCTCAGGTCGCGGATTCCCATCAGGGACATGTATAACGTNCGCGGAATCGGGGTCGCAGAAAGGGTGACCACATCGACTTCGGCCCGGAATTGTTTGATCTTTTCCTTATGCTTCACCCCGAATCGCTGTTCCTCATCCACTACCAGCAAACCCAGTTCTTTGAAACTTACATCTTTGGAAAGGATGCGGTGGGTACCGATCAGGATGTCAAGCTGCCCTGAAGCCATTTTTTTCAGGATATCCCGTTGTTCGGTCGGAGTTCGGAAACGGCTGAGCACCTCGATATTGAAGGGAGTATCATGGAAACGCTCTAGAAAAGTGGAATAATGCTGTTGGGCCANAATTGTAGTNGGCACCAGGACGGCAACCTGTTTTTCCTCTGAGACGGCTTTGAAAGCCGCCCGCATGGCTACTTCCGTTTTNCCAAAACCAACATCCCCGCAGATCAGCCGGTCCATCGGCATTTCCGATTCCATGTCCTCCTTTACCGCCTGAATCGCCTCGAGCTGATCCTCAGTTTCCCGGTAAGGAAACCGTCTTTCAAATTCTTTGATCTCATGATCATCCTGCTGATAGCGGATTCCTTTGCGGGCTTTACGGGCTGCATAGATTNCTGCGAGATCTTCTGCGATATCCTCCACCGCTTTGGCAACCTTGCTCCTCGTCTTTTTCCAGGTTTTTTCTCCAAGTTTGCTCAACTTGGGTGGAGCNCCATCGGTATTCACATATTTCTGCACCAGATGGAACTTATTAACCGGNACATAAACTTTTTCGTCCCTGGCATATTTGAGCACCATGAATTCATTTTCAGTATCCGCAGCAGAAAGTTTTTGCAACCCCATGTAACGACCGATGCCGTAATCCAGGTGGACCACGGCATCTCCTTCACTAAGATCTTCGAGGCTTCCGGCACTACGCTGAACTTTAGCCCTCTGCAAGCGACGGCTTTTTTTCTTTTCACCAAAAATTTCTTCTTCCGTGAGCAGGGCAAAGCGCACCTGGCCTCGGCTATCGATCATCCTGAATCCAGAAGAAAGGGTTCCTACCAGAATCGGGATGGGCGGTGACGGCCCCTTTTGCTTGTTTTGCGAAGAGGAATTCCAGGAACCCTGCTGCAAGACCTCAATCCATGCTCCTGTTTCAGGAGGATCTTCGGTTTCCTGGATCTCGGTCTCGATCATCAGATCGTCCAAGAGCTCCCTGCATTGATCAGCCTGGGTCCGGTTACGTGCATTCAAAAAAACCGGAATTCCTTCATCGATCCAATCGGAAACCAGCTTGATGACATGGCCTACTGCTGAGGCGGCATGACTTTCCNGAAAGCCTTCACGAAGCAATTTGTTTGAAGCAAAAGGAAGCAAGAAGCTCTTTGAGCTTCCAGATTCAAAGGAATTTCCCCGATCGAAATCGATTACACTTTCTGGGGATTTTTTTGTACCTGACGAAGCCTCCTCTCTTTCCTGACTAAGGGTCAAGCAACAGGATTGCCCTATCCGGGACTGTACCTGACGGTGACTAAGGTAGAGGTCTTCCGTAGGCAAAGTGATCCTTTTTTGCTGTTGGCTCTGCTCATANTCCATGAAGATTTCATTGAAAAAATGGGTCGNGCGTTCCCGGACCTTTTGATCTTCATCCACCACCAAGAGGTGGTTTTCAGGAAAGTACTCAAAGACGGTATCCAATTGCTGATAAAACAGCGGACCCAGATGTTCCAAGCCTGGAAAACGTTCCGCTGAGTGAAGTTTCTTTTCCAACCGCTGAAGTTGAGGGCCTTTGAAATCACTGCGGATCTGGTGAAGTTTTCGTTGGGCCTGGCTCAGNGTTTTTTCATTAAAGATCACNTCACTGCCCGGAAGCAGGGTGAGGGAATCCAAAAGNTCTCCTCCGGTTCTCTGGCTTTGGACGTCAAAAGGGTGGATCTGAAGCAGACTGGACGGAACTTCCTGACTGAACTCCAGACGGACTGGGGAATCGGCCTGAAGCGGAAAGACGTCCAGAATGTTCCCATGAGCACTGAAATCTCCCTGATCCTCCACCATATCAACCGTTTGATAACCAGTTTCCTGAAGCCGGATCTTGATGTCTGAAATCTCTAAAGAGTCACCGCTTTTGATTTGAAGTATGCTGTCCCTGAATGCCTCTACGGGAAGAAGCTTTTGCATCAACGCATGGGGAGTCGTGATGAACACCCGACAGGCCTTCCTGATGAGCATATCCAAGCATTGCAGGCGCTGACCAACCAAAGTCCGGTGGGGAGAAAAAAGGTCATAGGGCATAACATCCCAGGGAGGGAACAAACAAAGCCCTTCATCACCCAGGAAAAAAGTCAGATCTCTGAGCAGTCTCTCGGCGTTTTCATAGGAGTCGCTCAAGACCACCAGAGGCCGGTCCAAGTTGGTATGGATTTCCTTTAAAAACAGAGCTTTGCTCGAACCACGCAAACCTTTGAGCTGGAGTGGTGGTGGATCCGCCGGAAGATGAGCAAGGATCATCGATAAAGAAACATTCATGATGCCGAAGAAAGGTCTGAAGATGATGAGAAAGTCAGGACAACCCGGTCAGTAATGTGAACAGTCCGAAACCAAACGGTTGGAAGGAATGAAAAACGATTTATAATTTAGCGGCTTCGGATGGAATAGAACAGTTTTGGTAAAAATGGGATTCAAGAGTCCGCAAAAATGTCGAGAACCATAACGTAAACCAGAGGATGCTCCACATCGTCCATGATGGTACGGGTAACCTGATAGGCGACATTATCGTAAACAAATTGGCTACCCTCCTCAAGATTCTCAGTTGCAATTTCAATCTGCACTGCATCCGGTTCTCCCAACAACCCATGAAGATTGACAAGGGTGTTTTCTANGGATTNTTCACTCAAACCATACCTTTNTCATGAGATGCGGATCCGTATAGTCAGTCAGGGTCNAGCTACCAAAATGGTCTGTTTTACAGCAAAACAAGTATTAAGCAGATCCATCCAAAAGAACAATATTTTCCTTTAGAATCTCATTCNCANGTGAGAGCGTGTTGAAAAAAAGAGCTGAAATGAGTGGCTATAAGAAGACTCAACGCTTGAGATTCCAAGGAGAAATGCAATACTCTGCAATCTTTTTTTACTTAGATTTCTTACACTATGAAATGGTATGCGTTGGCCTCAGCCGTTCTGACTTGGCCACTAATTTCTTTTGGTGCACTGGTAAGGCTCCATGGAGCCGGATTATCCTGTCCGGATTGGCCTCTCTGTTANGGACAGTTGATACCTCCGCCAGGTTTTGAAATCGCCATGGAGGTGGGCCACCGTTTCTTTGCCTCTCTACTTGGACTGCTGATTCTGATAATGACAATTCTTAGTTTTCGCAAAGAAGCTTTACGCCCCTTTCGCAGGCTTTCAGCAAGTTGTCTAATCTTAATCATCGTTCAAGGAATCCTGGGAGCCCTTACAGTGACGATGGTACTGTGGCCACCCGTGGTCACCTTCCACCTGATTGGAGGGAATCTGCTGTTTGCAGTGCTGGTATACCTGAGCTGGATTACCTGGAATCCTCAATCACAAAAACCCAAAAAAGAAGACAGCACAAGTTCCATACAAATCCCCTTAACAGCAAAAAAAACAGTTTGGATGTTGGCCATCTTGTTCATCATTGCAGCTTCAGGAGGATACAATAGTTCAACTTATTCAGGTTATGCCTGCGAAGCTTTCCCTGGCTGTCATGAAGGAGCTTCTTTATCCTTTGGATTAAGCGGTATGGAATTAGGAGCAACGAAATTGCCTGAGGCTCCAGAAGAACTACAGGGCCGTTTTTTACCCTTTTTTGCCAATGAATGGGTGAACATGCTCCACCGACTGATTGCCATAGGTGGAGGGACGATGCTGATATTTATGGCGTGGTCCTGGCTCATCCAGAATCCGCTTCCAGCATTGAGAAAATCCGGCTGGTGGATCATGGTTCTGATCCCCCTCGAGACGCTTATTGGCGTTGCCAATGCCGTGTTGAGGGTTCCCATCCCATTATCCTCCCTTCACACAGCACTCCTCGCCACCATGATTGGAGTTTTGAGCTATGCGTTAGTTCGTTCGATGCACCCCAAACAGGAACAAGTCCAGGATCCGCGGTTGATCCATCTTCCTCAGAAATCTGAAAGGGTCGATTCCAACTACGAAAAAATTCCAGCATGAGCCAANCAATCTCGAACCGAACAGCAGTTGGAACGACGGTTTTAATCAGTGTCGTCATCTTCATCTTCTTGATCTGGCTACTTTATCTGCATGAACCTGTCAGTAGCGAAGCAGGTTTGGATGTGGGTTTTCTGCCACCCCTGAATGCTCTGCTGAATACCCTCAGCGCCCTCTGCCTGATCGCCGGTTATGCCACCATACGTAAAAAGAACCGCGAGCTTCACAAGAAATTAATGCTCAGTGCACTCGGATTCTCTNCCGCTTTTCTGGTCAGTTACCTCATTTATCATACATTTCATGGGGATACCCCGTTTCTTGGCGAAGGATGGATCCGACCCGTTTATTTTTTCATCCTAATCAGCCATGTGGTGCTTTCTGCCGTGATGCTGCCTTTGATCCTGATCACGCTCTATTTCGCGCTCAGCGGCAAGCTTACTTTGCACCCAAAGGTGGCACGATACACTTTGCCGTTCTGGCTTTATGTTTCCATAACCGGGGTAGTGGTTTACCTCATGCTTCATCAGTTTTNAGGACCCTGATTCAACTCAACTTTGATCTTTCCTGCTGGATTCCAGCGGGAACAAATCCTCAATCTGCAGACTGTTCCTACTTTAAAAACACTGAATATTAATGAAACCTGGAGTCGGCTCCCGGAGCTTGTTCACTTCCGATGAAAAGAAAAGCATCATCGGCCTGGGCGGGATTCTTTTTTTCCGCATGTACGGGCTTTTCCTGGTCCTTCCTGTCTTTAGTGCGCTGGCCATGGAACTCGAACAGGCTTCCCCGTTATTGGTAGGCATCGCCTTTGGGGCCTATGGTGTGACCCAGGGGCTTTTGCAGGTCCCCTACGGCATGCTCAGTGACCGAATAGGACGTAAACCGGTAATCATGGGTGGACTACTGATTTTTGTCATGGGAAGCGTATTGGCCGCGGTCTCCGACTCAGTCTACTGGATGATTGCCGCACGTTTTCTGCAGGGAGCAGGTGCAGTGAGTTCTGCGATCTTTGCTCTGATTGCTGATTTAACCCGACCTGAGGTACGGACACGGGCTAATGCCTTTCTGGGAGGAAGCATCGGGATTTCCTTCGGCATTGCCATCCTTTCTGCTCCTTTTCTTTCCCAGGCCTATGGTCTGGAGGGACTGTTCTGGCTGATTTCGGCAATCACAATGCTGAGTATGGGGATCCTCCTCAAGGGAATTCCTGAAGGCCGGTATGCGAAGAAACTGGTGGAACCTGAAACAGCAACCAAGATGCTGCACACCGTCCTCAGCCTTCAGCCACTGAGAACCATCAATTTGGGAGGATTCATCTGCGGTACAGGGCTTTCGATGGTTTTTTTTCTGGTACCGTTGATGGCCTTAAAGCATGGGATTATCCAGGCCGAACTTTGGAAGGTTTATCTGCCAATGCTTCTACTGGGTGGTGTTGCAATGGTCCCTGCTGCCATTATTGCNGAATCACGTAACCGTTTCCGGGAGGTGATGCTGACAGGAATNCTGCTGCTCCTGGGATCCGGCATCTTACTTGGGATTGGTTGGAAAAACGATTCATTGAACTGGTTTCTTCCAGGAGTTTTTCTCTTTTTCATGGGGTTCAACGTTTTTGAACCGATCCTGCCCTCACTGGTTTCCCGATTGACCACTCCCGAAACCAAAGGAACGGCAACAGGGGTATACAATCTTTTTCAATTCATGGGTCATTTCAGCGGGGCCCTGCTGGCAGGTATCTTTTATGGTAGCCATTTTGAATGGCTGATAGGCATTCTCCTCGTGTTGGAAATGCTCTTTTTCTATGTTACTCTGAATTTTGAAAATCCAGGCAAAAAGAGTCCCTCCACAACTCCAGAAAACATGGTGCTGCNAAGCGTCAATGAAAAGGGAGTCCTTTCCGATTTGAAGACGGAAAGCACCCATTAGCACCCAGAAACAGAACTGTTATGCGTCTATCTGCAAAAAACCTCACCGTTCCACTTCTTCCAATGCGAGAAGAAATCATCTATCCGGGTTCCACCACTCCTTTTTTTGTGGGCCGCAAGAGTTCGATGGAAGCACTCGACAAAGCTCTCTCAGGAGACCGACAGATCATTGTCGTTGCTCAACGTGTCTCTTCTGTGGAAGAACCAAAAGATGAAGACCTCTTCGAGGTAGGCGTGCTTGGACGGATCCTCCAAGTAATGCGTCTTCCGAATGGAACAGTGAAGGCCCTTTTCGAGGGACAGCACCGTGCACGAATCCTCGAATCAATGCTCAGTGAAAAAGATTATTCGGCNAGNATCGAGGTGATGGAACCCAAAGAAACCGAGAAAGATCGTGAAAAATTNGCCGATCTCTCTACCAAAGCCCGTGNACTGGCCAGGGAGCACTTCAAGAAAAAGAAATCGAAAACCCGTGAGGAGGTCCTGAAAAACATCGAAGAAACCGAACCACAGTCGCTTGCAGATCGGCTTNCCTCGATGATGGAAATCGATCGGGATTTNAAACAAAACCTGCTTGAGGAAATCCGNCCGGTGCTGCGGCTCGANACCCTGATNGNGATCATGGAAGAAGAAAAGAAGATCTCAAAACTTGAGAACCAACTAAAAAAGCAGGTCAAGGAGCANATGAGCAGCAGCCAGAAGGATGACTACCTGCAGGATCAACTGAAATCGATTCAGAAAGAATTGGGTCAGATGGATGATCCTAAAGGGGAGGTCGATGAACTNGCCCGCAAGGTGAAAGAAGCCAAGATGCCTTCCGAANTCCAGGAATCGGCAGAAAANGAGGTCAAAAAACTAAAAATGATGTCACCTCTTTCCGCAGAAGCCAACGTGATTCGCAACTACCTCGAGTGGCTGGTTGCAATGCCTTGGGAAAATAGCACCGAAGATAATTTCGATCTGAAACGGGCCCAAAAGATTCTCGATGAAGACCACTATGGTCTGGAAAAGGTCAAGGAAAGGATTGTGGAATACCTGGCAGTGGCATCGCTTAAAAAATCGCTGAAGGGACCGATTCTTTGCCTGACAGGTCCTCCTGGAGTTGGGAAAACCTCCCTCGCCCAGTCCATTGCTGGCGCGCTGGACCGTAAATTTGTCCGTATCAGCTTGGGCGGAGTCAGGGATGAAGCAGAAATCCGGGGACATCGACGCACCTACATCGGTGCCCTGCCCGGAAAAATCATCCAGTCCATCCGCAAAGCCAAGAGCCGAAATCCGGTGCTGCTGATTGATGAAATCGACAAGCTCTACCAAAGCGCCCTCAGCGATCCTTCCGCAGCGATGCTAGAAGTGCTCGACCCAGAACAGAACAACACCTTCATGGACCACTACCTTGAGGTGGAATGGGATCTTTCCAGTGTGCTATTCATCTGCACCGCCAATACAACCCAAAGCATTTCGAGTCCTCTCCTGGACCGCATGGAGCAAATTCCTCTTTCAGGCTACACCGAGCTGGAAAAGCAAGAAATTGCACGTCGTTTTCTGGTTCCAAGACAAGCAAAAAGCCATGGTCTCAAAGAAAATTGGATCCGTTTCAAGGAAGAGGCACTTAAGGAAGTCATCATGGGTTATACCCGGGAAGCCGGGGTGAGAAACCTAGAACGTGAAATAGGAAAGGTATGCCGTAAAGTGGTCACCAAGCTGGTGCGGACCGGAAAGGACCGGAGAATCACCGTTACTCCAAAAATGGTCAANNATCTACTCGGAGTGCCTGCCCATCAACGTGATTACAAAGCAGATCACAACGAAGTTGGAATTGCCATGGGACTTGGCGTAACTCAAATGGGCGGAGAACTGATGCTGATTGAAGCAGGCCTGATGCCCGGCAGCGGAAAAACCGTACTCACCGGCAAACTCGGGGAAGTCATGCAGGAATCCGCTAAGGCAGCCTATTCCTTTGTGCGTAGCAACAATCAACTGCTTGGAATCGATGAAGAATTATTTGCCAAGTCGGACCTCCACATCCACATCCNTGACGGAGCAATTCCCAAGGACGGNCCTTCTGCTGGTCTNCCACTNATGATCTCGATCATCAGTGCCTTCACCAAGAACCCTGTGAAAAATGAAGTGGCGATGACGGGAGAAATCACCCTCCGAGGACAGGTCACTGAAATCGGAGGACTCAAAGAGAAACTGCTGGCTGCACGGAGAGGAAACCTGACACAAGTCATCATTCCGGAAGACAACGAAAAAGACCTCGAGGAAATCCCGAAAGAAATCTTGGAAGACCTTAAAATCATCTCTGTGCTTAGAATCGATGATGCACTGGAGCATGCATTGGAGAGTTCCCCCCTGATCCCCCAAACCCTCCCTGAACAACCGTTGGTGATCAACGAAAACATGACTTCTGACTCCAACCCGCAAACGCCTGTCGCATAATCCGAGTTCCTTGAGCACTCGGCTATTTTTTCAGGTACACCCTTCAGGAATACATGACAACCGATGAATAAAGCAGAAGATTCTCAACTCTACCGTATCCGCCATTCCCTAGCACACGTGTTGGCCCAGGCAGTACTGGAGATCCGGCCTGCAGCCAAACTCGGGTTTGGCCCACCAGTTGAGAATGGATTCTATTATGATTTTGACCTGGATCAGCCTCTCTCTCCAGAAGACTTGCCAGGTTTAGAAAAGCGGATGAAAAAAATCATCAAATCCCGACAGACTTTCGAACGTGAAGAACTCAACGGGGAAGAGATGAGAAAAAAGCTCGCTGAAATCGGGCAAGACTTCAAGATCGAACAGGTCAATGACCTTGATNAAGGGGGGGAGGTGCTGACGCTTTATCGCAACGGCCCTTTCTGGGATCTTTGCGAAGGTCCTCATGTTGATTCCACCAACGAGATCCCCAAAAACTGTTTTTCTCTGGACAGCCTGGCCGGGGCGTACTGGAAAGGCTCGGAGAAGAACAAAATGCTTCAAAGAGTCTACGGCCTGGCCTTCGAATCGAAGGAGGAACTGCAGTCTTTCAAAGAAAAAAGAAGACTGGCGCAGGAACGCGACCATCGCAAACTGAATGTCGATCAGCATTATTTCGTGATTGATGAGGAAGTCGGCAAAGGCCTCCCACTCTGGTTGCCCAACGGCACANTCATCCGTGAAGAACTGGAAAAACTGGCNAAGGAGCAGGAATTCCTGGACGGATATGANAGGGTTTCAACTCCTCACATCACCCGCGAAAACCTTTACCACACCTCGGGACACCTTCCCTATTACGCCGAAAGCATGTTCCCTCCAATGGAAGTCGATGGGGAAAAAATGTTCCTCAAACCGATGAACTGTCCCCACCATCACCTGATCTACCGCGCCCAGCCCAGGAGTTATCGTGACCTTCCTCTGCGTCTCGCAGAATATGGGACCTGTTACCGTTATGAACAGTCTGGTGAACTGGCAGGACTGTTGCGGGTCCGTGGCTTGACGATGAATGACGCCCATATCTACTGTACCGCCGAACAGGTGAAAGAAGAGTTCATCCGAGTGATACAGCTTCACTTGCGTTATTATGAATTGTTCGGTCTGGACAATTTCTGGATGCGGCTTTCATTGTCAGAATCCGACGGAGCCAAATACGTCAACCAACCTGAAATTTGGGCCCGTGCCGAGGCCCTCGTCATAGAAGCCATGGACGAAGTTGGTGTTCCCTATGAATCGGTCCGTGGAGAAGCAGCCTTTTATGGTCCGAAAATTGATTTTCAAGTGAGCAACGTTATTGGACGAGAAGAATCAGCATCCACCAACCAGCTCGATCTGGTGATGGCGGACCGCTTTGGTTTGACCTACCGCGACCAGGATTCTGCGGAACAGACACCGATGATCATTCATCGTGCACCTTTAGGAACCCATGAGCGATTCTGTGCCTTCCTCATCGAACATTATGGTGGAGTATTCCCAAGCTGGCTGGCCCCGGTTCAGGTACGCATCATTCCGGTGGCTTCCGCATTTTTTGGTTATGCAGAAAAACTGGAGAAGGAACTGAAATCACGCTTCATCCGAACACAAAACGATCTTTCCTCGGACTCCTTTGGGAAAAAGATCCGCAACGGAGCGATCTCAAAGGTCCCGAACTTGCTCATCCTCGGGGAGCAGGAAACCTCCGAGGGNTCAGTAACCTGGCAGCGNCATGGTACCAAAGAACGCAGCATGCTTGGATTNGAAGCCTTTTTGGGACTGCTCGAAGAAGAAATCGGGAACCGCATCGACTGGCGCAATTCCGNAAGCTGACCTTCTGGAAATGTAGAATGAGTTCAATCCAGGCCGTCCTCTTGACAAGTGTCAGGATCTGAAATTGCTTTGATCCTGAATGAAATCTCAATCATAAGTTTGTGATGTCAGAAGAAGAAGTCGCTGAAGNNCTAGAACTGGAAGAAGAACTAGAAGAGGTTCCGGATAATTTCGTAGACCAGATGGCATCGCGCATCGGAATCATCCTCCAGCGTGAGATGGACCCGACTGTGGGTGCCACCGAAGTGACCAAGTACATCTACGAAACAACCTTTCCGANCAAAGTGAATTATTTCCTGGACGCCATGGAAATGCTTCACGAAAGTCATACCACTGACAAGTACGCTGCCCTNGCCTGGTCAGGCATGGTTTCCGCCGCCGCCCACAACAAGGATTATGACACTTACATGCATACCATGTTGGATAAGATGATCCAGAGCTACTACGGCATGGAGAAGCCTGATGTCGAACTGAAGGACCGAAAATTTTCCGCCTTCACAACGATCATAGCGAAAACCTTCATCAAGATGGTCGAACTCAATCCTAAACTCACCGACACCGCTGCAGAACTCTACTCCCATGTGGTACGAAAGGAGATGGAGCTCGATGCACAGGCACAGAAGGATGAGGATGAAGGCGGCATCACNTTGCCGAACATGGCGAAGCTTTATGACGATGTGATCGATTATCTGTCTACACGTTCGGAATTCAAAGCCAAGTCCCTGGGCGAGGAAAATCCTTACGAACACGTCGCCCAACTCAAAGAACGGATGAGTCAGAGCAGACGCTATGTCGTGCAGGACGTGATGAACCAGCGTGCTCTGGAAAAGAAGAAGCAGCTCGAACTAGAACTTGAGAACCAGCTCGCATCAGCCGAGGAACTGATCCTTGCCCAGGAACCTTATGTCGAGGGACTGGCACTCTTCATCCATGAAAAGCGTTACAATTACAAATTCCTGGCGGTTGAGAAAATCCGCATGACGCTTCAACTGATCGGTTCGATCCTGGGAGCAGTTTATTTTCTGATCGGTTACATGGACATCTGGGGATTGGACTGGATCGAGGGGATTTTCGTCTGTCTGGCAATGATCATTTTTACCCGTCTCGCCGGAGGACGGAGTCGATTCAAGTCTTTCTATCCGATTGATGTAAGTAAGGAACTGGAACAATTTTCCACCCAGTTCATCAACGTCTTCCGCAACATGTCGATGGAGCAGATGGAGCACTTCCTGGTGCGTCAAATCAAGCTTGACCGCAATAGAAACTATCTGTCGATGATTCCAGAATATGTCAAATACCTGTTTGCCATCATGCCNGACCGGAAGAACATGGTGATCACGATGGATGAGCTTTCGGAACTTGTGGAAAACGCCGAAATCGAAATTGCAAAAGCCGTCCGCGGGCANGTCTGACCTATATTTGACATTCTACCAATCTTCNTTNTTTCTCTTACCAGATTGGTATNNCTAAACCGGTAATTTACCGGATTCTCATTGGTAAAAACTTGATCCGGGTCTTTTCANCCATCCCATCTTCAGTCATAATGATGGTTATGAAAATCACCTTCTCAGCCAGCAAAGATGAATAACCCAAAACAAAACTCCATTCGTGGTCCCATTTCCAAAAAGGCAGCCTGAAATGACTTCAAAGACTCAGGAAACCCATCGCATTGCAGATCTCAGCCGTAATCAACTGAATGATGCGATCCATCTCAAGGGTTGGGTACGCACTCGCCGAGGATCAAAAGGGTTCAGTTTCATCCAGCTGAACGATGGCAGTAACCTTTCAGGACTACAGATCGTTGCAGATGAGAAACTGGAAAACTATGAGGACATTTCCAAACTCAATACCGGTGCCGCCTTGGAAGTCTGGGGGGTTCTGGTCGAATCCCAAGGAAGGGGACAGGATTGGGAGCTACAGGCCAGCCAGGTTTTGATCCGGGGCACGGCACCAGGTGAAGAATACCCTCTTCAGAAAAAAGGGCATACTCTGGAATTTCTCAGGGACATCGCCCACCTCCGCCCAAGGACCAACACCCTTGGAGCAGTGTTCCGCATCCGCAATACGCTCAGTCAGGCGATCCACAATTTTTTCCAGGAAAGAGGATTTCTCTACGTCCATACCCCGATCATCACTGCGAATGATGCCGAGGGTGCAGGAGAAATGTTTCATGTTACTTCCCTTGATCTGGAACAGCTTCCAAAAACCAAAAAAGGAAGTGTCGATTACAGCCAAGATTTTTTTGGTACCGATGTCAGCCTGACCGTCTCCGGGCAACTGGGTGCTGAGGTTTTTGCACTGGCCTTCACCAACGTCTATACCTTCGGTCCAACCTTTCGGGCAGAGAATTCGAACACGGCTAGGCACCTTGCAGAGTTCTGGATGATCGAACCGGAAATGGCCTTCATGGACCTTCGCGGAATGCTGACTCTGACCGAGGAATTCCTTCGGACCCTGCTCAGGGATTGCCTTGAAAAGCACGAAGANGATTTAGCCTTCCTCCAGAAAATGTATGACCCGGAACTCATNTCTGGGCTTGAGCACATTTGTAAAACCCCCTTCGAAACCCTGACCTACACNGAAGCCGTAGAAATCCTCAAACGCTCTGGAAAAAGTTTTGAATTTCCTGTGGAATGGGGCTGTGACCTCCAGTCCGAACATGAACGCTACCTGAGTGAGGAACACATCGGAGGACCGNTGAACCTGATCGATTACCCAAAAGAGATCAAAGCCTTCTACATGAAGCAAAACCCGGATGATCGGACCGTNGCCGCGATGGACGTCCTCTTCCCACGCCTTGGGGAAATCGTCGGAGGTTCCCAGCGTGAGGAAGATGGAGATCAGCTTCTTCAGTTGATGCGTAAAAAAGGGCTTTCCGAAGAAATATACCAATGGTATCTGGAACTGAGACGCTTTGGAACCGCCCCTCATTCGGGCTTCGGATTAGGACTGGAAAGGCTGGTCCAGTTCGTGACTGGAATGAAAAACATCCGGGACGTGATCCCCTTCCCCCGGGTTCCAGGCAATGCCAGGTTCTGAACCAGGCCAATCTGCGGGACGGCTCTCCCGAAATCCTTCCCCCAACCCAAAGTGAACATCCTCATTGGCAGTAACGTGCACTGGTGGAATGCGGAAGCTGCCTATGCAGCTGTGACCGCAAGATTGCTGAAGGAGGAGGGACACCGCGTCTTTGTGCTCACACGCCCTGGTAGCGACAACGAAAAAAAGCTCCGTTTAATGGGATTGGAAGTGATGGTGGAACCGGATCTCAATACCCATAATCCTTTCAAACTTCTGAATTCCTATTTTCAACTCAAAGGGTTTCTCAAAAAGGAAAAAATCGAGATCGTCAATCCTCACCGCTCCGAGGGTTTTCCGATTTATGCCCTGGCCAGAAAATCACTTGCTTCCTTTCGTTTGATTCGCACACGGGGAGCATCAAGAAAGGTCAGGCCACATTGGCCGAACCGTGTCCTGCATCGTGATTGGACAGACGCAATCATTGTTCCAGGAAAAATCGTTGCAGAACGGGACCTCGCAGGTATTCCAATTTCCAGAGATTCCTTGCACGTCATTCACTATCCCATCGACCTCCCGGTGATCCCTCCTGCGGAAGCATTGAATGAATACCGGACTGAATTCAGTATTCCTGAAAATCATAAGATCCTCGCGGTGGTGGGCAGAATCCGACAAGAAAAGGGTCACTTGATCCTTGCAGAGAGTTTTCAGCAGTTGCTGCAGGATTTTCCACTGACCACATTACTGATTCTTTACCGCGATACTCCTGATGAACTTCCCGAAATGCTCCAACTCCAAAACCAGTTGAAAGAACTGGGCCTAATGGAAAAGGTACGTTTTGATGCGGAACGTGAGGACATTCGCTCCTTGATGGCTTTCGCTGATGGAGGAGTGGTCAGTTCAATCGACTCTGAGGTAATCTGCCGTGTTGCTGTTGAATTTTTCTCGGTCGGCACCCCTGTGGCAGCCATGCCCACAGGTTGTCTTCCTGAAATCATCCTTGAGGGAGTCAACGGTACCCTTGCTGCAGAACCTAACGCTCGATCCTTGAAAGAAGCCATGGCCAGGATGCTGAACAATCTCGTGCCACTCTCCCAAGGTGCAAGAAGTGATGCTGAAACCCGTTTCGGCCCCCGCAAAATGCTGGAAAAAACCCTCGACGTCTACCAGCAAACCCTTCTTCCAATCGAACAGAACGGCGAAATGGCTTGAGACCTCCTGGAAAACCTTCCAAAAATGTTTGTCCTTCCGGAGGGATGGGTGAGTGGTTGAAACCGGCGGACTTGAAATCCGTTATGGCCTCACGGTCATCGGGGGTTCGAATCCCTCTCCCTCCGCCAACAACAATTCCAAAGTCTTCCAGTAAAATCCTAAAAATAAATTAAAGTTAATAATATCAGTAGTATTTTAGTCCACTTTCGTCCAACCCCCTTATCCTTCTCCATCCTCTGTGTTCAGCTACAGGCCTGACAGACAACAAGCCCCTGGGCCGCCCTTCGATACATAGGAATCCTGACCTGATCGAGATGCATGAGCTGGATGCTCCTAAGTAGGTTCAGGCAGGAATACAGGCCTCCACCCTAATTTACATAAAAGTAGTTGGTCGTGTTTTTCTCAAAATATCAGTCAATATCAATCCATTTCCCTTCCCTGTCGGATCGTTCCATCGCGAATGCGGTTTTCATTTCACCCAGAGAAAACTCAGCACTTGCAGCCGGTTGTCTGCCCGGCGTTTTTACACACTGATAGAAATCATCAAACTGATGCAGGAAGGAACTGATATAGCCCTGGTCTTCAAGGATTTTTTTACCCTCCGGGAAATCCTGATTGAAAAGAGTCACTCCAAATCCCCCTACTCCCATGACCAGTTCACCCAAAGTTCCGGTGATCCGAAAAGGAGCCTCAGGGCTAAAGCTTGTCAGTTCGGTGAGGATACCTTCAAAGATTCCAGTGACTTGATGGTCAAACTCCAGGATGGCCTGGGAAAGGCTTTCTCCCTCCATGGCCGGATGAGGATAGCCGAACTTTGCCGTGGTTTTGGACACATCCCCGCACCAAATCCTCATCGGCCTGATCCAGTGAGCTCCGCCATCTAGGGTGATTCCGCCTCCGCTGCTTTTTTTGTCAAATCGCCAGGCTTTTTCAAGTTCATCTCCCGGCAACAGATTATAGCTGTCAAAAATATCACTACTGGTATTCTGGCGGAATGAAGCCCTGGCCGTGATGATTTCACCAATCGCTTTTTTCTGAAGATGCTCATGGATGCAATTGACCTCCGGCCAGTACTGGCTGTTTTCTGCAATCATGAACACCTTCCCGGAACTCTTTGAACTCTGGAGGATCTTGAAGGCTGAATTGAGGTTGTGTGCCATCGGTTTTTCCAAAAGCACATGCTTCCCGTTTTCAAAACTCCTGATAGCGAGCGTTTCATGAAAATCATGAGGAGCACAAATCAGAATCGAATCAAATTCAACCCGATTCAGGGCATCCTCCAAACCTGTGAAGATGCCTGATACTATTTGATGTTTTTTCTG
>NYUB01000044.1 GCA_002683785.1 Deltaproteobacteria bacterium | reverse complement strand
CCCAGTTGAAAGATTTTCACTCCGCAGATCATCAAGAGAGAATGAAACGGTCTGACGAAAATTAGCCCCTATCTGATATTCCAGGGAGTTTTGCGCAAGATGGACATAACCATCCACTTTGTTTCCAACCAGTTCATCGTTGGATTGCTGCACAATTTTCTGTCCGGTTACATTGCCCTGAGCATCCTTGATATCGACCAATCTTTTTTCAAGAACATTATCGTACTGGAGGACCATGCCTTCCAGTGGGGTGCCTTGGGCGCCATGCAGGAACTGACCATCTCCAATGCCTACTTCACCTCCGATCCAGCCAGCCACATCGCGACCACCATCAGAATACTTTGCTACGTTTGCCTGATCACCCAATACTTCCGCGGTTTCAGAAACAACACTGAAAGTAGGCTTGCTCCCGAAATGCTTGTGTCTGACGGTGAGCATTCCTAATTCATCGATGAAGACATCGACTTTCAAACCATTGTCCTGGGCTTTTTCATTCAGTTTTCGCGCGACCAGATCACGTAAGGTTGCTTCTGTATCTGCACGGGAGAAAATCTCAGGAGAAAGTCTGAAGTTGTTCAGCATCTGACTTACATTTTGATCCAGATTTTCGTCTTCTTTGGTGTTCAGTTTAGCAACACGTCCTCCTTCATTGACCACCATGGTGATGCCCTGATCAAGATCTTCAATGGATATCCCCCTGTTACCGGCAACTTGAGTACGGGTTGCTACCTGTTGGATATCAACTTCATAACCACTCTTGGTTGGAGCTTCAGAGGTTTTTGGTGTCGCAGTAATAAAACTTAATCCGTTTCCCACTGTCACACCACTGGCCTGATTACTGCCATCAAAAAGGACACGGGTTCCGAACTGGGTGCTTCTTGCAATCCGGTTGATGGTTCCAAGAAGGTTTTCGATTTCATTCTGGTCTGCCTGCAACATCTTGCGATCGTTGGCACCGGAGTTGGCCGCATGAAGTGCAAGTTGTCTCATGTTGACCAGAATGGAACTAACCTCGTTCAATGCACCTTCCGCTGTTTGTGTCATTGAAATCGAGGTCTCCGAATTTCGAACCGCCTGGTTCAAACCTGCTACTTGAGCCCGCATCTGCTCTGAAATCATAAGGTCTGCGGGGCCGTCGGCTCCGGAGTTGATCTTTAATCCGGAAGATAATCGTTCCAGATTCTTGTCGGTTGCATTTGAGGTGTTTCCCAAATGCCTTAACGCCGTCATTGAACCGATGTTATGATTGACACGCATGGTGCCCTCCTTTGCTTAATGGTTTTCTGTAAAACAAATGCTTAATGTTTCACAGATCATGAAAAATATAAATTTATGATAGTTCGGAATCCTCTTCTTCATTACAGAACAGGACTCGGAAAATCATGATTCCACTAATGGTTACATGAGTTTAAAACCTTAATCAGTTCTAAACCCTAAAACATACTCACCCTCCTTGGGACAGGTTCAGGTTTCCATTCAGCACACGGTTCATTCCGTGGCCGTTTCTCGTATTCATAGGCCCTATGAAAAGGGCGCAATCATTGGACTCGCTGCCATACATACTGGCGGCGATTCATATATTTCGAAGGCACAAACCTCAGTTGCGCTCATCTAAACCATCAATCATTCAGTCTCTTCGAAACTGAATCATTGAAAGTTGAAATGTTTTGGTCTGTTCACAACACGTATTAATCAGTTTATGATCATTAATATGACGTATTGATTCGTTCTTCACCGCCAAGTTTAGGGTCGGTGGAATCATTCCAGATTCTAACCTTCAGGCATCAGATCAGCTTCAAGCGGGTCAATGATGGTCTTTCATTGCCCCTTCTTGCAGATCCCGTGTCATTGCAATCCTGCTTCTCAGAAATACTGGTTATGATTCACTCAACCCAGCATTTCGATGTTTNTGTACTCAGCAGANNGAGTACTCCCCGCCCTTTACATTAAGGGCAGTAACAGAGCGTACTNACATCCATTCGGATTNCTGCTTCAGCATTATCGCCGTTGNGCAGTGCAAAACGTCTTTTGTCTTGCCCGCCCATTGCTTGGCTCTTCCGCCCAACAGCCCCTGCATCCATGTTGGAGTTGTTTTGATGAGCGGGAAAAGCANCAATCCTGAATTCTGAGTCCTTACACGAACTCCTGCCATTTCCTGAATCAGGATGTGGCAATTGGAATCAGTGTCTTTCCACAGCAGGAAAAGCATCGAAACCGTTGTGTTCTGATTTTCTCTGGAAAAGTCATGGTGACAACATACGAATATGTTCGGTCATTTTCTTTCCATTGAAAAGCAATCGGCACTCAAACAGGAACTGTATCAAATGCAGTCTTTTCATGAGCCTGCAGCAGTCCTTTATCATTCCAAATCACTCTTCAGAACCTGGTTTCAGACCTCGCCTGAAAACTTTTTTGTTCAAAGAACCAGTATCACCAAATAACAACTGGCCCAGAGAGCCCGTTGTACCCGGTACTGGTTTCCTTATCGACACACTTACGAGAAACTTGAGGAAACTAATCCTGTCATGTCAATGAGGGAGTATCTCCCATTTAGAAACCATTTGAATCTTGTATCGGCATACCAGGAAGAAGCTTTAGCAAAAAAAGGAAGGTGCTTCAGAAACGAACGCGCAGTCCAAAAAGCGGATAAAAACGTGAGCCTGTGCTGAGGTTTGCATTTTTTGCAGTTTCGCCCTCGGAGCGTTCTGTAAACTGGGATTCAGAAATCATACGGTGGACCAGAATCGTATCCCACCAGGAGTGGACGGCAATCGGTTCAACGAGGTTGAACTCTCCATCTGCGGGGTGATAGAGCCAGCCGAAATAGACTCCCATGATAAAAGCTGCAGCCGGGGTGGCCGTGAACCCCTGTCCAGTATGAGCCGCCCCGAATAGGGCACTGGCAGTTAAAATGCTGCTCCAACGTGAAAAACCTTTGCTGAAACCTTTAGAATATAAATTGAAGAGTGAACGTTGGATAACCCCGCGGAAGAGCATTTCTTCTCCAATCCCCACCAGTTGGTACTGTAAAAAGGATTGCCGCAGCATTTGATCACGGCTTAGATCCTGGTCCACGTGATAATTCACAAGGCCTCCATCCATGGGTCTCGCAGCGACGTAAATAGTCGGAGCCCAGAACGTCGGTTCCATTCCATAATCCCAGATCCTGAAAGGAGAGAAGACTAATCCATAGGTTTTTGGATTTTCTTCACAGTTGCCATCATAGAGATCATAAAAGGTGACGTAGGTCAGGTTGCTGTAAATGCTTGCGTAGGATGAGCCATAGAATGTTTCTTTGGAATAATAGATGTCCGTCCGGGTTTTTTCATTCTCAAGTTCCGTCTCTTTATAAATATCACTGATTTCCTCTTGATAATGCGGGCTTTTAGAATATTCATTGTATTTGGAAAGGGCACTCCAACGCAGTCCTCCGAAAATCAGCATTTTGTCGAAATCTCCCATCAGACCGTATCCCAATCCGGGAAACACCGATTCCGCCAGAGTGTATCCGACACAGGCCCAATCTCCAGCAGCTCGGATTGGGCCGGAAATCAGCATCAAGAGAAAGAACCCTGCAAATCCTTTGCAGATGAAAACCTTGAGAGGGAAAGATTTAAGTCTCATGGCTTAGTACCTGCGGCGGCGGCGGCTCCGAAGACTCCACTGGAATCTCCAAGTTGGTTTGGCACGATACGGATCTTCTGGCGCCCCTGAAACACCTGTTGCGACACACGTTTCAAACCTTCTTCATAAAGAATGGGAAGATTCGAAACCCCACCACCGAGGACGATGACGTCGGGATCCAGGCACATCACCAGATTGGCAATGGCCTGACCGAAGATTTCCAGAAATATTTCCATGGTATCAGCAGCATCAACATCCTCTCCCTGCTTCCAGGCTTCGTATATTTGAAGGGAGCCAAGTTCTCTTCCCGAACGTTCCCGATAAAGACGCTGTATCCCGGTTCCGGAAAGGTAGAGTTCCTGACACCCTCGTCGTCCGCAATAACATTCCGGGCCCTTCGGGTCCAAAGTCGCATGCCCCCATTCTCCGGCAATGCCCTGGCTTCCTGACCAAATTTTTCCCTCCAGGACCAAGCCTCCCCCCATTCCAGTCCCAAGGATGATGCCCAAAACCATTCCATATCCTTTTCCTGCACCATGCAGGGCCTCACTCAGGGCAAAGCAGTTGGCATCGTTGACCACCCTGACCGGCATCTGCAACTGTTCCTCCAGATCCTGTTGAAAGGGTTTGAAACACAAGGGTGTCAAGTTCGAGCTCCCTACACTGCCATTGTAGGGATCTACAAAACCCGGAGCCCCCAGACCAACTGCAGGGCTCTCGACGGCCAAAGTTCGAACCGAATCCACCAGCCCCTTCAATTGTCCCAGCAACGCTGAATAACCCGTCCGCTCCGTCTCCACCCGTTTTTTCTGAATCACCTCCAGGGGGTTGTCACCGGTAACGATCAGTTCGGTCTTGGTGCCTCCCAGGTCAATCCCAATTCGATGCATCTAACTCCTTCTATAGATCTTTAGAAACCTCTCTAATTAAACCCATTCGAATTCATATTGAATTAAAATTTTGTTAGGTGTAGTTTAGAATATTATTAATTATAATTATGTTGTTTACACTATATCATTCGGATTATTTCTCACAATTTCCATTAAGGAGCAAAATGAATCGAAGAAAATTCCTGAAAAATTCCTCCATAGCAGGCGGAGCAACTGCTGTTGCTGCCTCAACATTTCCTAATCCTGCCATTTCTCAAAGTAGAAAAAAATGGAATGTCGTTTCTGCATTCGGTAAAGCAGGCCTTCTAGGGCAAGCCCTAGAAGAATTTGCTAAATTTGTAACATCTGCATCTGATGGGAAACTTACAATTAAAGCTTACCATGCGGGTGAATTGGTAAAACCCTTTGAAGCAATGGATGCCGTCCAATCTGGGGCTGCTCAAATGGGATATGGCGCTCCATACTATTGGGCAGGAAAATCTGATTCCATTTCTTTTGTGGCAGCAATGCCATATGGGCTAACTGCTCAAGAACAAAATGCATGGCTGTATTATGGTAAAGGGATTGAACAGGCAGATAAATATGCATACAACCCCTTAGGCTTAAAATTTCTACCCATGGGGAACAGTGGAAATCAAATGGGTGGATGGTATGCAAAAGAAATCAATACTGTAAAAGATCTTAATGGTCTTAAATTTCGGATGCCGGGCTTAGGTGGAGAAATCCTAAAGACCTTTGGCGTCAATGTTATCCTTCTTCCTGGAGTTGAAGTTTTGCCTGCATTAACTTCTGGTGCTATTGACGGTACAGAATGGATTGGTCCTGCAGCAGATATGGGTAAAGGATTACATAAAGTTGTCAAAAATTATTACTACCCAGGATGGCATGAACCGGCAACTATTCTTGACGGATTCATAGATATGAATGAATGGGATAATTTGGACAACAATTTGAAAGAAATTGTTAAAAGAGGTGCTGCTGGAACGAATTTGTATATTCTTTCAAGGTTTCAAGCGATCAACAATAATGCTTTACAAAAACTGACTAAAGATCACGGTGTCAAATTGCGGAGTTATAGCGATGAACTCTTAAAAGCTATAGGAAATCGTGCAGCTGAGGTTCTTCCACAAATTGCATCGAAATCATCCGACGCTAAAGCTTTGTATAACGAAATTGTTGCAATTCGTGAATCAATGTTAGATTGGTCCACCTATGCTGAGGCAGCCTTTCTAGAAGCGCGTAAGGCAGCAAACATGAGAAGAATTTGAATCTGTTACCAGAGTAATTTTTAACCTCAACTGAAATAACAAAAGGAGGTTTCTTCTTAGGGAGGAATCTCCTTTTTTTTTAAAGTCGATATGTCTTACATAGAGCGTACTGTAAATTTTATCGATTCAATAAACGATTGGGTAGGAAGAGCTATTTCTTGGCTACTCGTGTTAATGGTTCTGAATGTATTTTTTGTTGTCGTACTGAGATACGTCTTTGGTTTTGGAGCAATATGGATGCAGGAATTATATGTTTGGAGTCACTCCATTGTTTTTCTGCTTGGTGCCGGATACACACTTTTACATAAGGGGCATGTCCGTATAGATTTGATTTATCGCACAGCTAGTAACAAATATAAATCGTTAATTGATTTTTTTGGAAGTATGTTTTTTGCCCTGCCAGTAATTTATTGTATCTTTATTAAGAGTTTACCAATGGTTGAAAGATCTTGGAAAGTCCTTGAAAAATCAGCTGAAGCTGGAGGGTTACCAGGACTTTTTTTATTTAAAGCTGTTTTGTTGGTTTTTTCTATATTGTTTGGAATTCAATTTATTTCTATGGCATTAAAAAATATTTATCATCTTATTTATGGGAAAATTATTTAATCATTAAATCCTAATACTAAATGACTTCAGAATTTCTTGGTTTCACCATGTTTGGTGTAACCATGATAACACTTTTATTAGGCTTTCCTGTTGCATTGACGATTGCAGGTTCTGCTTTAATATTTGCACTGATTGGGGACTATCTTGAATTATTCAATCTAGGGATATTATCACTTTATCCACTTAGAATTTTTGGTGTAATGAAGGCAGAGACCCTTGTTGCGGTTCCTCTGTTTGTTTTTATGGGAGTCATGCTAGAAAAATCCAACATAGCTTTTAAATTGCTTGAAGCCATGGGGAAGCTATTTGGTAGAAGAGCTGGCGGTCTAGGAATTTCTGTAATTATTGTTGGAGCTCTATTAGCAGCATCAACAGGAATTGTTGGTGCAACGGTTGTAACAATGGGTTTGATGAGTTTGCCAGTGATGACAAAAGCTGGATACAGTACCCGACTTTCATCAGGTTTAATATGTGCTTCAGGAACACTTGGCCAGATCATTCCTCCATCCATAGTATTGGTTCTGCTAGCTGATATACTTCAAGGAGCAAACGAACAAGCATCCGAATTAAAGGGAGAACT
>NYUB01000043.1 GCA_002683785.1 Deltaproteobacteria bacterium | reverse complement strand
AGGCCACATTGAAGGAGCACCCTCGTCAAGATCACCGTCATCGCTTGGAGCACAATGCCCTTATTACTGAAGCACAGCTCCAGCGTGCCAGGGCATTGGGGGTTACAGTGAGCTTCTTTATCGATCACATCTATTTTTATGGAGATAAACTGCCGAAGCTCATCGGGGAGAAGCGTCTAGAACGATACATGCCACTGCGTACAGCGATTGAAACAGGTCATCGGGTAACTCTTCATACCGATAGTCCAGTGTCACCGCTCGGTCTGTGGCGGGCCATGAGGACTGCGATACTGCGGACACCTCGTGGAACCAACGTGCCTATAGGTGCTCAACAACAACTTACCATTGTAGAAGCACTTCACGCGGTGACGAGTCATGCTTCGTGGCAGCTTGGATTGGAAGATGAGGTAGGAACACTAGAGGTTGGAAAGCATGCTGATCTGGTGGTACTATCACACAACCCCACAACTATACCAGTTGAACGCCTTACTGAAATTGAAGTATTGTCCACCTGGATAAACGGGCAGCCCGTTGATGTGAGGCCCTTCTCCGAGGGCAATTTCCATTTGGCTTGGCAAGCACTTACTATGTCTTTGGGTTTCGATTGAACGGTGTTCTTAACAAATCTACAACGTTTAAGCAGGCAATTGACCTGTCCCCTTTAAGAGATCTAGAAGTAGTGGTAATTTTCTGATAACTCTTTAGTAACAAATTCCCCCATTCCATTGCTTCACAGCAATTCTGACCGTGCATCAAGGTGCCCCCCTGACCCAGATGCAAGGGCTGGTGGAGAACCCATGATCACCCAAGGGGCCGGCCTTCGATACATAAAGTAGTTACCCTGATCTGTGCCTGGAAAGGGTGTTGAATGAATACCGCTTAAATAAGTCAACTACTCCAGATTACCCTAGAAATTTTGAAAGTTGATGGGGGATACGGTGGGGGAAAATCGAATAAGATTATGAGATGCTGGTGTATATTTTATATATTACTGAAATCAATAAAGTATTTTGAATAATTTTTCAAACCATAACCTAAAACTTGAGGGTTTCAAACCCCTCTGTGGCCGGCCCCAGGGTACAGATGATTTTGGTGTTGACAGGCAGCGTGTTCATGATGCTAAAAGAGGATCAATCCAAAATATAGATTTTCCCGGGGACCGTCAAGCAGTGCTGCGGTTTCTGAGCCAGACTATCAGGCGCAGGATTTCGGCTCCCGCCAGAGGCAAAAACAAAAGCCAGGCTTGAAGGGGATCGCTTTTTTCCTTGAGCAGCATGTGCAGAAGAATCATTCCTGCAGCTGCATAAACCGCACGGTGTAAAATCTTCCAGCGTTTTGCTCCAAGCTGCCGGATTTTTCGATTGCTGCTGGTCAGCGCCATCAGAATCAGGATCGAAAAAGCTGCCAGTCCACATAGGAGGAAGACCCGAAACAGGTCTTCCACGATTTCTTGGAGATCGGCCCGGTCCACCAGATAGATTAAAAAATGAAGCAGGACATAGGAAAACACTCCGAGACCGAGGACTCTTTTTTGCGCTTGAAGGGCCTGCAATATTCGCGATCCTGGAAAGGCCCGTCTGAGGGGAGAGATCCAGAGCAGACCAACAAGCAGCCTGGCTGATGTTTCTCCAGTTGAAATCAATAATTCCTGCAACGGGTTCGCCTGGATTGGATCAAACAGCAGGTCGAAGATGATCCAGATCAAGGGCAACAACAGCAGCATGAGCAGGAAACTACGTTTACGTAAAGATCGTTCCAGGATTTCTTTCATGGAAGGATTATGACAAGCGTCACCTCTTCCCGCAGGAGAAAAAACCATTGAATGTTACTTTTAGTGCCTTCATTGCCTTGAATTTGCACCTTCTATAAAGGTTTAAGGAGAATCCTCCAGGATCTTCATCAATTCAGACCGATGCTATGAAAAGCCATTCGTTCCTTGTTGCTCATCTGATCCTTTGGATCTTGCTCCCTGGAACACTTTTGGGAGTAGGATGCAAGCAGTTGAATACTCCAAAAAAAATTGCCGCATTCCTGGTCGAGAGCCAGCGTTCCAACCCTTTATTACGGAAAAACGTCAGTGTCAGTCTCGAAATCAGTCCTTGTGAAGGCAAGGTTTGTAAGAAGAAAAAACTACGGTCCAGCAAAAAGGAACTGCTTCATTTTCAACGAATCGCAAAGAACCGGAGAGTCTTTTTTGCAAAAGGACCGAATGCACCACGCTGTGTGATCCTTCGTGGCAACCGTCAGTATGTCTGTTCCCAATGCCGAAGGAATGCAAATGAAAACTGCCGCAGTTTCCCTTCGGATGACAGTTCCCTGCTGCCTGGGACCAACATCGATCTGGCGGATTTTGAACTGCTGAATCGAGGAGTCAAAAGCAGCAAATGCATCAGGCTTAAAAAACAGCCCAACTATTTTAAAATTGATATCAGGCGCAAAGGAAAAGGCTATGACCGTATTGTCGCCTATTATGACAAAAAGAAAAAAGTTCCCATCACCATGAATTTTTTTTCATCCAAAGTGATGCGCAAGGTTTACAGGTTTTTTCCAAAATACTACATCAAGCTTGAAAACCAGTGGTTTTCCACCGTACTGAGGGTCAGAACCACCCAGGGTAAAGAAAAATCCTACGTTTTTGAAACCCTGGTTCATATTGCCAAAGAAGGGAAAAAACTGAGACTGTTCACTAATGCACTACGAGACCCTTACCTCAAGGGATCCAGTGCGGATTCCCTCTTCATCACCGATTGATCACCAAGGTTCATTACGGAAAGGGGACTGATTTAAAAACCCCTGAAAAGCTCCTGCAAAATCCTGGGCTTTTGAATCCTTGATGTTGAACTTATGAAACGTCTTTTCTGCCTTATTGCCTGCTTTTTCCTTGCAGCTGGACTCTTGGCCCAGGAAACAGGCCCCACAGGGGATCTTGAGACACCACTGACCGGGGAAGCCAGTCAAGATCTGGAAGAAGATTTGTTTTCCGAAAATGAGGATCCTCAAACAGAAAGTCCGGCATCGGATGAAACCTTCGACGAAGAGACTGAAAACCTTGTTGAAACGGAGGAGGATCCCTTTGACGATGAAGAGGATCCTTTTGCCGAAGAGGAAGACCCGTTAGCCGGAGAAGAGGACTCCTCATCTGCATCGGAAACCCAAAAAGAAATCTCACAAGAACTTCAGTCCTGGCGGAATTACCTCGACCAAAAAGCCCTGATCCTGGTCAACCTGATGTTGCGTTCCCACAAAACCACGGACAGACAGATCCGATTGGGTCTCGCAGAAAAGGCCCGGGAAGTGATTGAACAGATCAATGAAGAGGCCAGGAAGAGGATGGAAGACGGGCGTCTGAGCGAAGATGCCTATCAGCACTGGAACAACCATTTTCAGCAAAGGATCGAATCAGAAACCGCCGCGGCAATGGCCAGCGGAGATCCTGATACATTCATCTCTCTTTTTGAGTCAGGATGGTTCAAAGGCGGTTACACCCTTAGGCTGGTTCTGCTCTACCACCTTGCCTTGGATCAGCGCAACGCGATTTACCCAAAAGAGGAACTTCCTCCAAGATTTTCTGAACTGGCACTTCTTTATCAGGAAATTCTGGAACTCAAGGAGCGTGAAGAACCCTTATTTTCCGTTAGGGAAAACCTGGAAAGATACCAGCGAGATGCCACCTCCAGGATGACCCCGGAAGACCTTGAACTGGCATTGAAGATCCTCAATGACCTGGAAGAATTCCGTGAAGAACCTCAGGATTTGACTGAAGAAACACAGGTGTTCATAGATCCCTCAGAAGAAGAAAGTGAATCTGAGAAAAGTGGGTTCATAGACGATCTGACGGAAATAGTAGAAGATTCCACTGAAGTTCCTTTCGACGCAAAAGTCAGTTTCACCCACGAAATCAATACCCTCATCGGTTCCAGTGAAATCAAAGGGCTTTATCTGATCGATCCTGAAATTTCAACCATCAATGAATATAAGCTGAGTACCACCTATTCTCCCCAGTTCAGGATCCAGATGTCGGAAAAAACCTATTCTTTTTTCAGGCTGAGTGTCACCTTCACCCAAAGTTATGAAGCGAATCAGGAACGTTTTTTTGACAATCTTTTCACACTCCGGGAAATCTATAACAATTACCGTTCGGGGAGGCATCAGGTGCGTTATGGAACCCAGATCTTCAAACTTGGGAAGGTGGACTTCGACAGTACCATCGATACTCTGCACCTGAACAACATCATGAGATTTTTCAGTACCTTCGATCCGGACAAGCAAAAGGATTCACTGACCTCCGTCAAATACAGCTGGTTCGGGGGAGAGCACAATTTCAACGCCTACCTGGCTCCATTGAAACAGGAAACCTTTGGCATGAAATTCGTCGGCTTCCGTGACAGTTTGGAACAGCAGCAGCAAAGTCAGAATGAAGGAAGCAGCAGCATCTTTCGTGACTATTACGGACTGCAGTATCAATGGACAGGGGATATGGTCGATGCACGACTGAGTTATTTCCAATGGTTCGATGTTGACCCGACCACAAGTTTTGTCTATGACCGGAGTACTTCGGGAGGAAGCATCAAAACAGCATTCGAAGGATTGATGTCCTCCTACAGTGAAAAGGAAGCCCGGACCAATTTCTTTGCCCTAGAACTCGATGCGCTTTGGAAAGGGATGGCTTGGAAATTCGATGCTGGGGTCTACAGCAGGAAAAATGTATATTCCTATCGCATTGAGAACCAAAACAAACTGCATTTTAATACTGTCAATGCTCCCTATACAACATGGGCCACATCATTCGAGAGAACTTTTCCTTACTTTTATTGGATCATGATCTATTCCCAAAGGAAATTTTCAGGAGTGCCTAAAGATTCCCATGTGTTGTTTTATGAAAACGAAAGCAGTCTGGCTGATTCCAGCCGGGACCTGCAGCGGGAGCAGTTGAGTGGCATTGCGGTGGTAAAAACACCGGACAATCAGATCCGGGTTGCAGCAATCCACTACCTCACAATGCCCTTCAGTCAAAGGGGCTGGCTGGTTCTTGGAACTTGGGAAAGGCCGGAAGAAAACTATGTGCTGGAATTCAAACTCTATAGCGTCAATGCTGGTTACCAGAAAATGCTGGATTCAGTGCTCGATACGACCCAATTTTATCTGGTTTACACACAAAAATTCGCCGGATTCTGACTGATGTATACCCGTTTCTTTTTACATTTAAACCGGTTTCCAAAGCTGATCATGCTGACAGCCCTCGTGATCAGCATCTTCTTCTGGTATCAGGTCGGACAAAAACTCTTCGATCCACAAAGCGGAGACCTGATCATCGACAGTACCGTAGAACCTTTCATCGAAAGAAGCTCAGGAGCTTACATGGAGTTCCTCGAGGTCCGTGATGCTTTCGGCAATGAAGATGTCCTGGTGGTGGCTTTGCATCAGCCACAAACCGGAGTGGGGCTTGATTTCATCGACACCCTGGCCCGCATTGGTCGTGAGGTAAGAGGAAAAATCCCTGGAGTAATTGCTGTCACAAGCCTTCTTGACATACCCAGACCCCCGGGAACCTGTTCCGGGAAATCATACTTCCACACCCTTCAGCCAGGATCGGTTTGTGTTTCGCTGCTGGAACGATACCGCCATGCGAAGCAGTGCATCCTTGATGGCCTCCCAATCAGCGCAAAGGATGGTTCGGAGGATGAAGGTTTGGCCTTTGATCCGGATGAGGGAGAAGGGGAATTTGAAGCAGGGCTGGAAAATCCAAACGAAAACGAACTCGATCAGGAACTGGAGGAGGAGCCAGAAAATCTGGAAGCGGAAACCCTGCTCCAGGAATCGGAGACCACTCAAAACCCTGAAAAATCAAAGGTCACCAAAAAATTGGCCGGAATGCTTGAAGTCCCGGAAGGACAGCGCAATGCCAAAGAACTCCAGGAAGCAGGATGGCTCTGTACGGAGGATCTCTATGAACAGAATGAACAAGAACTCCATTTAGCTTTTGACCAGAAGATACGTTCCTCAATGAAGGAACTGACGGGTAACCCATTGATGGAGGGAGACCTCGTATCAATCGACCTCCGGACCGCTGCACTGGTTATCCGTTTCAGCAGTGATGTTCTCCCTTCCGATACTGCGATTCAGGAACCGCTGCTCCAGGTATTTGAAGATCAAAAGAAGAGACTCGGGATTCAAGAGAGAAAAGAAAAAGCAGCTTTCCAACTGGCGTTGGTTCGACAGGAAGTGCAGCCAGAGATTCAGGAAGGATTTTGGCAACGGCTTAAGCAGCCAGTCTGGATTTCTGACAGGCCCTTCACCTCCCAGGTATTTCCCAAAATGTTTGAGGAAGACAAAGAAGAAAAGAATCTAATTCCAGATTCGACTGAAGACGATCCGGAGGCAGTCTCTGTGAAGAAGGATGCCTCGGCTGGTATTTTGGAATTTCCGATGCGGATCGCATTTGCTGGACAATCCCGTCAGGTTTTCGAGGCCTCCAAACTGATCCGTAATGACGTCAAAACCATTCTCCCACTCAGCCTGCTTTTGATCATCATCGTCCTGATACTCTCTTTCCGCAGTCTGCGTACCGTGACGGTTCCACTTCTGATGGTCATGCTCGGGGTGCTCTGGACCGCAGGGATGCTTGCATGGATTGGGGACAAGTTGAACCTTGTCACCATGGCTTGTGCTCCAATCGTGATCTGCGTCGGAAGCGCGTATGTGATCAAACTGATCAATGAATACCAGATGCAGTACCGTGAGGTCTTGATGTCTCTTACCCATTCGGGAGAAATGGTGGACCGTCAGAAGGTGATCGACATGACCCTGAAAAAGGTGGCTGTGCCGGTCAGTGTGACTGCGTTGACCACCGTTTCAGGTTTTGCCGCACTGATGGTCAGTCCGATTCCAGCCGTCAAGGAACTCGGACTTTATTCTTCCATCGGAATCATTGTCATCAATCTCTTCGCCTTGACCCTTGCACCCACCATCCTGCGCTACCTTCAGATTCCTGTACCCAGGGTGTTTTCATTGCAGGCCGATTCAATGAATTTTTTATTAGGTTTTCTGAAATCATGGGTCCGCAGCCACTCGAAGCAAATCATCAGATTCTGGATTGCCGTTTCCACACTTGCTGCAGTGGGCATGATCTGGCTTGAGATCAACAGTTCTACGCGAAGTTTCCCTGAAGAAAGTCCCGTAGTTCGCGACCTGGACCTGGTCGAAAACGAACTGGCAGGAACCGACACTCTTCGTTTGGTTTTTCGTGCTCCCACCGATAAAGAGGAAGGGCAAAAAGGTTTCAATCCTCTCAAAAGTGCCCAGACGATGCTCGGGCTTGAGAAACTTCAACAGTGGCTGCTGCAGAAGGACGGTTCCAACGAACTTGACGCGATCAGAGGTTTGCAGATCGACAAAGTCTATTCTCCCGTCACCTATCTCGACTACTACCGCTCAGGACTGGATCGCTTGACCGACAATGAAGTCGAACGATTTTTTTCTGACATGCGTGACAATGAAGGACCCGCTTTCATCGACGAAGAGGAAAAACTCCTTTTGGTTACGATGCGGATGCGTGTCAGCGGCTCCACAGCCTTTCTGGAATTGAGAGAACTCTTAAAGGAAAAGATCCCCCGGATTTTGCCTCACCTTTCGGTCAGTTTCACTGGAGGACAGGTACTCACCAGTGAGTCGGCCAACAACATCGCTCAAGGACAGATCCAGAGTGTTTTCCTGGCCCTCGCTGTGATTTTCATCATTCTTTCCTCACTTTTTCTTTCCTGGAAGATGGGAATCATCGCGCTCTTTCCAAACATTGTTGCAGTACTTATTTTTTTCGGCACGCTTGGCTGGTTGAGTATCCCGATTGGAGTCACCATTTCGGTAATCGCTGCTATTGCTCTTGGAATCGGGGTGGATGATACCATTCATTTCCTCAGTCATTACAACGATACCGCCAAAAAGTTGCGTGACAAACGGGAGGCCTCGATGGCGACTTTGCCCCATGTAGTCCGCCCGATGATCCTCACCACCATTGCACTCAGCGCAGGATTTATCCTCTTTGTGCTCTCAGACATGGAATCCCAAATCCTCTTCGGAACACTTACGGCTTTCACACTCGTGGTCTGTCTGGCCACCGACATGACTTTCCTGCCTTCGGTGGTAATGGAAACCGGAATGATCACCGTTTGGGATTATGTGGGATTGAAATTCGACAAGGCTTTTGTAGAAAACATCGACCTTTTTAAAAAAATGACCGTACGGGAAGCAAAGATCGCGACCTTGATGTCATTCACTGTCGATCTGAAAGAAGACGAAGTGCTTTTCCGCCAGGGGGACATGGGACGTGAGATGTTCGTGTTGCTCAATGGCAAGGTTCGGATTTACCTCGAACAGGGGTATGAGCAAACCGAACTGGCGGTTCTGGANAAAGGNGCGACCTTTGGGGAAATGGGGCTCTTCCGGGGAGCCCAGCGAAGTGCTGGTGCCGCTGCGTCAGTGACTTCCAGAATGCTCGTCATCAATCATGACAGCCTGATCCGATTGCGTAAACGTAACCCAAAAATCGCTGCCAAACTTTTTTTCAACCTTGCCATGAGGCTCGAAAATTCATATCGACAGACGCATCAGAAAATGTTGGCAGGCCTCCAAAAATCAGGAAATTTCGGTACCGAATTGAAAGGTCGGTTCAACAGGAAATTCGATGATCTTTTCTCTGGCATTTCAGAACGCAAACGTGAGAAATGGATCCAATCTTCCACCATGATTCACATCACCTCAGAGGGGGTGCTTGATGCGACNGAAATCGACGACGACAGTTGGCTGATGTTGAAATCAGGTCAAATCGAAATCCGATGCAGGGAAGAGGAGTCCTTCCAGTCCCTTGCGCAAAGAAATGGGGGAGATTTGATCGGCAGGGCAGAAATGCTGACAACAACAGAAACCGGCACGATAGAATTGAAGGCTTTAAAAGATTCCGAAATCCTCTGCATCGATCCGGATCAGCTGGAACTACTGAAACAAAAGAATGTACGACTAGCAGCAGAATGGACCGAACAACTGGTTTGTGTCCTTTCCGACCAGCTTGAAGAGGCAAACACCTACCTTAAATTTACGAGTTGATTCCTTCTTATATAAGGTCCTCAGAAATACTGGAGTCCTTCCTTCATGCAACAGGTTCATTGAAAATCAGGATGATCCGAACGTTTGGGGATGTGACTCATTGCTCTTTCTGTTAGAGCGGTGATAGTGAGACTGGGATTCACTCCCAGGTTGGCTCCAATCATACTACCATCACAGACATAGAGGTTGTGGTAATGAAAGACCTGGTTTCGGGAATCGATGACTCCCTCTGAACTGTCTTTTCCCATGATTGATCCTCCCAGAATATGAGCCGTGGTAGGAACATTAAAAAAAATTTCGGTCAGGGCCGTCATGGGTTTTCCACGAAAGCGGCGGGCCATTTTCTCGGCAAATTGATTGGCGGGCTCGATGAAAGGAGGAACACGTTTCCCTTCCGACTGAAGGGATTGTCTCAAGGGATTCCACCAGCATCTTTTGAGTCTCATCCGAAAAGAAGTATCACAAGTCTGCATCACCAATAGGATGATCGATTTTTCCGCCCAGCCAAAGATCCTGAGGGTTTTTAAGAATTCCAGGGGATGCAGTACAACCTCCAGCAACCAAGCAACAATTCTTCGCCATCCCGGAAGACTNTGGGTCATCAACGTCGCCGTCAGGCCCATCACATCAGATCCCTTCGGATAGCGAACGGCTTCGATCTGGGTCTCATCATCGAGCGTGAATCCAGATCCGATGGCCACCCCCTCGCTCAAATCGTCAGGGGACTCATCACAGCGGATTCCAATCAGGGATTCCGAATTGGTCCTCGCACCATCTCCCAATTTTGGACTGAGCTTTGGCAGGGAACCACTGTTACGGAGTTTCAGCAGTAGAGGCAATGTCCCCAAAACCCCTGCAGAAAAAACCACTCCCCTGCATTGGAATGAAACCTCCACCCTGGGTCCATTACGGATGCTCTCCCTGCAACTGATGCGGTAGCCCCTGGTTCCTTCCGATTTTCCGTCAAGGGGTTTAACGTCGANGACCTCGGTTTCGGGAAAGACCTGAACTCCCTGTTTTTCTGCAAAGTAGAGGTAATTGAAATCAAGGGAATTTTTCGCACCATGCCTGCACCCCACCATACAACCTCCGCAAAATTGACATCCCGTTCGTTCTGGGCCGAGACCACCAAAATACGGATCGGATACGGTCACTCCGGGTTTTCCAAAATAAACACCTACCGGTGTCGGAGCAAAAGAGTCCCCAAGCTTTTCTGAATCAGCAGCCTCCTTCAGCATCCTGTCAGCAGGACCGAGATGTGGATTTGTTTCAGAACCAAGCATGGTCCTCGCCTNTTGGTAGAAGGGAGGCATGACTGATTCCCAATCGTCGAGTTCCTTCCAAGCCGGGTCCTGCCACACTGAAGGTTTCGGTTCCAACAGGACGTTGGCATAAACGAGCGAACCTCCTCCCACACCAACCCCGCTGAGNACCCATGCATGACGGAAGAGACTCAGACGGAAAAAACCGAACCAGCGTATCAAAGGAGCCCAGAAGTAGCGTTTCAGGTTCCAGTTGGTTTTGGGGAAATCCCTAGGTTTCCAACGTTTCCCCATCTCCAGTACCGCCACACGATATCCTTTTTCGGAGAGACGGCATGCACTGACGCTTCCTCCAAATCCCGAGCCGATAACAATGTAATCAAAATCGTAGGATTCCTTCATGGATTGCAAACTGGAAGAACATGATCTGCTTCAGAGAATACAAATCATCAGTAAAAACTATTGAGATCCATTCCCTGATAAAGGTGGCCGACTTGATCACTGTATCCGTTAAACATTAAGGTGTCGACTTTGTCAAACCAGTTTCCCAAAGGACGTTCCCTTTTCTGGGACCACCGCGGATGATCAACTTCCGGATTGACGTTCGCATAAAATCCATACTCGCTTGGTCCTGCAGACATCCAAAGGCTCGNTGGCATTTTATCGGTCAGCTCAATGCGTACGATTGATTTGATGCTTTTGAAACCATATTTCCAGGGCACAATCAGTCTCCAAGGCGAACCATTCTGTTTAGGCAGGGGTTTTCCATAAACACCTCCAACCATCAGCGTAAGATCGTTCATGGCTTCATCGAGCCGAAGTCCTTCAACGTAAGGCCAAGGATAATGCCCCATGCGCTGTCCTGGTGCAGCTTCAGGATCAAGAAAGGAAGTGAACTTCACAAATTTCGCATTCCCCAGGGGCTGGACCTGATCCAATAATTTTCTTAAAGGGAATCCATCCCAGGGAACGACCATCGACCAGGCTTCCACACATCGAAATCGGTAGATCCTTTGTTCCAAACCAAACAGATCTGCAAGTTCTTCGGAACCGAACGTACGCGGTCGATGGACCNGTCCTGCAACTTCCAAAGTTTGCGGAGGGTTTTTCCAGTCTTCAACAATCTCTGCAACTTCCTTTTTGTCGGTCGTAAATTCATAGAAATTATTATAATTCGTGACCAGTTTTTCTTCCGTCAAACCATTGAATGTCTCACTGAAATCGGAGTTTTTGTTCGAAGGAAAACCGTTTTGGACCGAAAATAAAGGTTTCGGAATGGGAAGTGTTGAAATTAAGCCCAGACCCAATGCTTTAAGAATGGACCTGCGGTTCCAGAAACGGGTTTCCGGGGTGACGGTATTTTCACTCGGATTNCAGAATGTTTGAGCCATGTTCTTTTAATGAAAGAAAAAAAGGTCGGGTTTCGATATCTGTGATGCAAATGAAGCCATGAACCGATCAGGCAAGTAAAGACCACAAAATCAGTATTATTTCGATTTTCATTTAGAAATATAAGTCTGCCTACGCATTTAATGAAGAAAAGGATCCTCGGATCCATTCAGGAAGGATGAATATTCGTGGAATCGTCTCGAAACTTGAAGATTCCCGGAGGGGGGTATCAGACGGGTTTATGGAAAATATTTTCTTTCGGTTTATCCTGTTTTTTCTTGGAATAGAGTTCTTCTTCAGAAGGCAGTTCTTTTTCAAAAATGTTTCTCCGTCTCGGATTATCGTCGTGTTGGATCTCCTGCTTTTTTGAATCAGATTCTTTTTTTGGTGCCTCCTTTTCTTCAATGAATTCTTCGGTTTTTTCCTCTTTAGGAGTTTGATCACCGCGTATTTCACGGATGATTTTTTTCATTTTATCAAGAAGTTCCGGAACCCCCTTTTCCTGATAAATTTCAGGCAGCATTTCTGAAGCTTTCTCGAAATGNCTGAACTGTTCCGGAGAGAGCATTTTTNGGATCCTGGAAAGACTGTGGAAAAGCAACTGCCCCACAACGGCATATTCACGAATCATCATCGGACGTTCCTCATGCGGAACCTTTTTGAGCTTCTGGACGCTTCTCGAAATTGCATGCATTGCTTCATTCAGCAGGCTTTCGATCACTTCTCCCTGTCCTTCGTTTCCTGCGCGGATTGCAGAAAGCAACATCGTCGCCCGTTTACGGAAAAGCAGACACTCCGCATAACTTGCATGAGGATCTTTTTCAGAAAAACGTTTCAGGATTTCCAGCATTTCCTTGCGAACATTACGTGCCAGAGGAAGTGCAGATANAGGAGCAAGATAGGGATTGAGAAGTTTCATCACCGATTTGCTGTTTCCACCAGCCTTGAGATTTTCCATCTGAAGTGATTGCAGGTCAGGGGGAATGCTGACACGAAACTGCTTCAGCAATTCATCCAGATAACGCGTACCCCGCTTGATCAACTGCTGCCGATCGTATTGCTCAACTGCGTTGGAAGAAGGATTTGATTTGGAAGAAGAACCGGAAGTCGGTGATTCTTGATCTCTTGTGTTTTTCTCTTCTGAATCATCCTGAGAGAGTTCCTGCCGGAAGAGATCCTTGAGGGAAACCAGGTAACNATTTTGTGCTGTGAGAGCCAGACGAACCCTCTTTTCATCCAATGGNATCCCCTGAACCTCGGCCATCGACAAAAGGAATGCATCACGATTGAGCAGAGCGTCTTTGCCATCGGTTTTGCGGGTCATCATTTCTACAAGATCCAGTCTTGCATTCGAATTATGGGGATTAGAGGCAAGTTCATCCACCAATTTCGGTGCTTCTTTCAACCCGGAACGGGCCACCATCCTGGAGCCACTGTTTTCGAGTCTCGACTGGTTATTTGAAGAAGGTCCTCCTTTGATCANTTTTTTAAGAAAACCCGTCTGGACATNAGTTCTTNTTGCAGAAGAATGCTGCGCCAGAAGTTCATTCAGGTCACGTTCCAGAATTTCCCAGAGGTTCCAGGGTTGATCGAGTTCCGGGAATTCTTTTTTAATTTCTTCAGGGATGGTCATGCTTTCTCCTGGGTTACCCGCGCTGATTAACTCTCATCATTCATTTCTTTTATTTAATGTTCCATGCGAACTCAATATTCAACCCTGAACTCCAAAAAATCAACCGAAGAAGACTCAGAAATTTGGATTTGATCCACTCTCGCGTGGGGAGGNCCATTTCGACACCAGTTTTCGAACTGTTCCATAAGTTCAGATTTTGCCGAAGCCAGGATTTCTACCCGTCCGTCATCCAGATTCCGGACGCTTCCAAGGATTCCAAGTTCCATGGCTTTTCTCCATGTGGCATCACGAAAACCAACTCCCTGAACCCTTCCACGGACAAGTATTTTTCGATGGAGATTCATACTGAACAAGACTGTGTGGTGGAAGACAAAGGAAGCACTGAGTAAAAAATCATTCCCGGTTTGGATTCTCAAAAATCCTCCAGAATCCTGCGATGCAGGTTTGGGTCAGAGATATCTTTGTTCGTAAATCTTGACCGTGTTGTTTTTCAGTAAACGCGCACTGTTTCGGAGTGGCTGTTTCCAGAGTCGGATAACCCGATTCGCCAGAAGATCAATGTCTTCCACAATCTTTGATTCTGGAGCAAAACTTTTTAGAGGTTCTCGCCTCCTAAGAGACTCGGAGGTTTTTGGATCGAAAAANAAATGTCCAAAATAATCACAGCGCAGGGAAAGGTTACGTTCCAGTGTTTCATTCATCTGATCCACCACAACCAGGTCTTCCGGATTGCGTCCCTGGTTGAAAACGATACGGGGTCGGAACTTGAGCCAGTCTCGATGGATGCTTTCCGCAACTTCCTTATCAATCTCGNCCAAGGTGTGGAGGACTTTTCTTAAGGTAATGACNCCGGAGGTAAGGGGCTGGTTCAGGCACTCCTGAAACGATTTACGGAGGAAGGTATTTCTGGGTAATTGAAGTTCGATGCGGCGAAGGGCAAGGTTTTTCAGGAATGTCAACATGTTCATGAGTGAGGTGTACTCAACNGTGCAGACCAGCATTCCATGATGACTCATGGCAAAAAAATCAAGCGTGTTGTAGGCACTTCCGCTGCCCAGATCAAGCAGGACGAAATCNGCATCCAACTTGCGCAGCTGATTCATCAATTTGTTCTTCTGCGCAGAGTGCAGATTCGCCATCAAAGGNCTTCGTGCGTCCCCGGCAAGAAATTTCAAATTGGGATGAGAGGTATCAACAATAAGTTCTTCCAGGTTTCCGTAATGGGCACGCAGGTAATCTCCGATGCCTGGATTGTTATTGTCCAGTCCCAAGCAGGTGTGAAGGTTTGAGCCTCCCAAATCGAGATCNACGGCTANGACGCGACAGCCTTTTTCGGCCAGACTTACNGATAGGTTGGCGGTAATCACACTTTTTCCAACCCCACCCTTTCCACTGGCAACCGGAATGATCGTCATTTCTTTTGGTTGTTGCTGCTCTTCCATAATGAATCAATGTTCCGATTCAGACCTTAGAATCGGTTATTCAAAGCTTAGGTGATATGATTAATAATTGTCATGCAGATTCATTTCGATTTGCAACACCTTTGCCAGATTCATGGAATTCATCAACAGATAGAGGATGAATGAAGTTTTTGCTCCCTTTCATTGAGCTGGCGGCTCTGTGAGCTGTTTTCTTCGGTCTTCGGGGATCGGAANGGATTGGTGATCTTCGATATTTGTATAAACCCAGATGATTTCTCCGGTCGTGCTTAGTTCTTCCGAGTGTTTCTGAAAAAGCCCAAGTTCCCAACAGAGACTACTCCTTCCAAGCCTACCAATCCGAACGCCGATTTCAACATCTTCATCGTATGGCACCGGTTTCAGGAACTCAATACTGGCTTTTACCAGATGAAAATCTTTGCCGGAATTTCTTGCGTCGGTGACGTAGTTGAATCCGCAATGACGCATATATTCAGTAATCGCTGCGTCAAAATAGTCAAGATAGCGGGAATTGTAGACAATCCCCTGCATATCGATTTCAGAATAACGAACCCGATGCGGATGAAAAAATGGATAGCCTTCGTGTTTCATCAAAATGCCCTTGAATGAGNCTTTAATAATGAGATGACCATAAATCTCTTCCCTATTGNTTTAATATTTTNTAAAATNAAAAGTTAACTTCAATTATGATTCAAGTCCAACGATGAAGGAAAATCTAGATGGCAGCAGCTAAAAAACAANAGACCGAGGTACATGAATATCAAGCAGAAATGCAACGTCTGCTCGACATTCTTGTTCATTCCCTTTACACCGACCGCGATATCTTCCTCAGGGAACTCGTATCCAATGCTTCGGATGCTCTCAGTAAAGTCCAATTGACGACATTGACGGAGGAGGTACTGGATCAGGAAACGCCTCTTGAAATCCGCCTTTCCATCAATGACAAGGAGAACAGCATCACCCTTGAAGACAGCGGCTGCGGTATGACCAAGGATGAGCTGATGCTCAATCTGGGCACCATTGCAAAATCAGGAACCCTGCAATTCCTACAGGAGATGCAGAAGGAAAACAAGTCCGCAGAAAATTTAATCGGCCAGTTTGGTGTTGGATTTTATTCTGTATTCATGGTTGCCAGTAAGGTGGAACTCGAAACACGCTCCTGGCATCCTGAAGGAGAAGCCTGGGCATGGAGTTCAGAAGGAGGTGGAAATTACGAGATCCAGCCCTCCAAGAAAAAAGATCGGGGTACCCGGATCAAGATCCTGCTCAAGGAAGATGCCAAAGAATTTTGTGGAGAATTCAGATTAGAGAATATCATCAAGCGTTATTCGAACTATCTGCCTTTCGAAGTAAAGATCAAAGACAAAGTACTGAACCAGGTAAAGGCTCTTTGGACGCAATCCAAAAACGATTTATCCGAAGAGGACTACCAATCTTTTTACAAGCAGTTTTGTCACGATCATGAAGATCCTGAACATCATCTGCATTTTTCAATCGATGCTCCGATCCAGTACCATGCTCTGATTTATTTTCCAAAAAATGTCAGCAATGAAGTGCTCTATGCGAGAGAAAGTCACGGAGTAGCCCTTTATGCGCAAAAGATTTTGATTCAGCAGGACAATGAACATNTGCTGCCTCCTTACATGAGGTTTGTGAGAGGACTCATTGATTCAGAGGATCTTCCGCTGAATGTGTCGCGTGAAAATGTGCAGAAGAATGTGCTCATAGAACGCATCAAAAAAAGTCTTACCTCGCGGATCCTGAAGGATCTCGAAACGATTGGAGAATCTCAGCCGGAGTTATACAAAAAGATATGGAAAAACAATGGGGTCCTGCTTAAGGAAGGCGTATCCAGTGATTTTTCAAATCGTGAAAAATTACTTAAATTATTGCGTTTTAATTCATCCCTCTCGGAGGATGAAAATGGATTGACGAGCCTTTCTGAATATGTCGGCAGGATGCGTGAAGAACAGAAAGAAATTTATTATGTCACGGGAGGTTCAAGACAGGCGGTGATGCTGCATCCAAATCTTGAATATTTCCGTGGACAGGGATTGGAGGTACTGTTCCTTTTTGACCAGATTGATGATTACATGATGGCGGAAGTACGGGAGTTTGACGGCAAACCCCTGAAAAATATTTCAGATTCCGAGATCGAGGGAATGGCAGACCAATCCAGCAAATCAAATCTCTCTGAGGAAGAAAAAAATGACTTGCTGACCTTCTTCAAAACTGAGCTTGGAGATCGGGTGGAAGATGTCCGGGAGTCAAAGAGGCTTGTNGACAGNCCCTGTTCGCTCACCAATCCAAAAGACGGGATGAGTGTTCAGATGGAAAAGATGATGAANATGATGAACCAGGAATATCCTACTTCGAANCGCCAGCTTGAAATCAACCTCAATCATCCGATCAACCGNAACCTTTCTGAGTTGGTCCAGAAAAATAAAAGCAANCCNTTCCTTAAGGATGCNGTGGAACAACTNTTTAGAAATGCGTTGATGATCGAGGGNNTGCTTGAAAATCCAGTNGAGATCTTGCCCCACATCAACCANTTCATGGAGGATGCGGCAGCATATCAGATTCAGAAACTTGAAGGATAAATCCGGACCTGACTAATTAGCGAACATCTGGTTTGAAATTACTTCTTCGACCCTTAGAAGCCGTTTTTCAAAATCTTTGAGGGTATTGTCGATTTGGTCCGAGTAGCGCCGAAGTTCTTTGAGCTGAGTCATGTGAAGGGTGAGCAGTTCCTGCTGGTAGGGGAAATCGACTGGGTTCTGCTCTCCTTTTTCCATGAGGTATTCACAATCCTGAGTAATCCTATCCAGATCTCCTCGGATCGTCTGCAACATGAAACTGTCGATGGAATTCAGTTGTTTCCAGACCTCATCTGAATTTTTATATTCATCATTCAGAATGAAGCTGTGATCTTTCATGTATTTTGAAATCTGTTTCAGCAACGATTCGTAACGTCCCACAAGCTTTTCATAATCCTTCCGAAACGTTAGGATTTCATCACGCATCGGCCGGTTGAACCATTTCAAGAAACGGAAAACNTGTTTTTTGATCAGAGACATATCTGGCTATTAAGACCGTTGATGTGGCTTAAGGACACGAAGGGACTAAGAAAATATTATAGTTTTGAGTGTAAATAAGTCAAACTTCGGTTCATTTAGTACAATTCAAATAGATGAGGTAAAAGGCCTTGGCAGACTCAATGACAGGTTATGGTACATCTGAAATTCAATCCACAGAATGGCGCTGCACAGTGGAGCTACGTTCGGTCAATCAACGTTTTCTGGATATTCGTTTGAAGCTACCTGCCGGATTCCAGAATCGTGAAAAGGAATATCGGAATAAGATTAAAGGATTTTGCCGTCGCGGAAAAGTCGAATGCTCGGTCAAAATCGAACCCTTAGCAGGTGAAAACGGATGGGTTCTCGATGAGGATCGTCTTCAAGAAATGAACGGACTCGTCAGACTTATTGAGGATTCCTCTGAACATTCGCTGCAAGTCCAATTCCGGGACTTTATGCAGTTGGATGTGATCAAAAACCAAAGTCCCGATTTGCTTCCCGAATCCTGTGTGGAATTGATTGATCAATGTATGGTTTCAGCACTCCAGGAATTCAAACAGATGAAGTCCCAGGAAGGAGAAGCGCTCTGCACGGACCTTAACGAAAGAATGGTATCTTGTTCGAAGATGGTTGATGAACTGGAACAAGAAGCGCAAGGACAAGGAAAGGCTCATTTTGAAAAACTTCAGCAGCGTGCATGTGATCTGTTAGATCAGGTTGAATTGCAGCCCGAAAAACTGAACCAGGAACTGGCCCTTTTATGTGACCGTTATGACGTTAGCGAGGAACTGGTTCGTCTGAAAACCCATTTGGCTCACTTGGAAAATCTGCTGAAGGAACTGGAAGTCGGAAAGAAGGGTGAATTTATGCTTCAAGAAATTCTCAGGGAGGTGAATACCCTGTCCTCCAAAAGCAACAATGCCTTGATTTCCAGGATAGCTGTTGATTTCAAAAACGAACTTGAAAAAATGCGTGAACAGCTTTTGAATCTTGAATGATCATGTCTTCCATCACCCGATCTTAACGTAAATCTTCAGCATTCAGTCTGCATGAAAATCACTCTCGCAGGGACTCCTGGTTCAGGAAAATCCACCATCCGTAAAATGCTAGCAAAGAATTATCAGCTTGAAGTCAAAGCAACTGGGGATTTTATGCGTGAAGCGGCAAAACGCCATGGCTATTCGGATATCACAAAATTCCTCGTGGGATACGTGAGTTCCCATCCTCAGGTTGACCGGGAAGTGGATGAGGAGCAAAGGCGATTCGGAGAAACTCATACTCACTTCGTCCTTGATGCNCATCTTGGGTTTCACTTTGTACAGGATTCATTCAAAATCTGCCTGACTTGTAGTTTTGAAGAAGCAGGCAGAAGAATTTTCGAAGCGAAACGTCAGACAGAAGATGCAACCACCCTAGAAGAAGCCGTTGAAACCTGTCGTCGCAGGCGGTCAACGTTGAGAAAGAATTTTATGGAACTCTATCAGGTCGACATTGACGACTTTAAACAATTTGACCTGGTTCTTGATACCACAGAATTGTCTCCCGAGGAAGTATACGAAAAACTCGTNAAAGCAATCGATCCCCTTCAGACCNCAGAAGATAACTGCTAAATACTGTCATTCGTCCAGTCTCAATTCTGATCATATATTTATTTATGGAATAACCCCTGTCCTGTTTCCGGCACAGAGGTGGCTGAGACGTTCATCAAGCAAAGATCCCATTTTGGTTTCATGCTTCTAATTATTGAGATTACATCAGAGATGAAACATCCAACTCATGATCCCTAAGCAAGTTACCCAAAGTGATAAAAATAATTTCATTCATATAATTTATTTATATTGAACTTAATCANGGAAGATAAGTTGTTTATATTTATTTTTNAATGATGAATCTGATCCAGTTATATACTTATATTTTAATCATGTGATATTAATGGGATTTTCATTCTCTCAAAAAAAATATTATTTCATTCCAAGATTTTCAATCATTNTATTATTGATCTTTAGTTTTACTTTAGGGTTAGTTTCACATTGTATCATTTATTTCCATCAATTAAATACTGGATTCAGAATTTTACACAGTTTGTTCATGGGCATATTATATGATTTAATGATTGCCTGTTTATTTGTTTTTTGTGCTTTGATATTCATTTTTATTATCAGAGACAAATTTGAAAAGTTNATTATTATATTATTATTCNTTTTTTATACACTATTCCAATTCATAGATATCAATTACTATTTTGTGTTTGGCACNCATNTTCCTTTTCAAACAATAGAATATTTTAATCAATTAGATAAATTTTCAAGCAACATTCTNGACATAATCGGGAATTACACATTCATACTTTTTTTTGTAGCACCAAACATCATCTTTGTTTCATTAATGTGGAGGTATCCTTTAGTGAAAAGCAAAGTGTCCAATATTAATTTATGCATTTCCCTTTTCCTTATCATCTTTTTGGGTTCAGCTGCTGGAGTATATCCCAATTCGTATGTGGCAAAAAACATGAACGACCCCTTGACATCATCTGCATTGAATTATTTTTACTGGTCTAGAAAAATCGCAGATGATCAGAAAATCATAGCACCAATTGCTGCATTAAAAAAAATAGTGGATATGTTACCTGGTGAGATACCTAATGACAGCTTGTACAGGGATTTACCACTGGCAAGAGGTCAAACATCGAATTCGTGTGAAAACATCAAATCCAAGGTTCCATGGATAGAAGAAATGTGTTCACCTGAAAAAATGAATATTCTGATCATTCTTCTTGAATCCTTCCGTGCCTCAGAAATTGACAGTTACGGGAGTGAATTGGGTCTGACACCAAATTTTAAAAAATGGAAAAACAAGGGGATATTTTTTAAAAATTTCTATGCCAATGGCTTTCAAACCCGTCATGGTGAGGTTGCAACCTATTGTTCTGTCATGCCAAATTATGGCCAGACCGTGTTCAGTCACTATCATCAAAACCATTTTCTCTGTCTTCCTGAACTACTGAGACAATCAGGATACTCAACATCGTGGATCCATAATGCGGATGCTGCTTTTGACAATCAATTGTTGATGCTCCCTAAAATGGGTTTTGAAAAAATCATGGACCGCTTTGATTTTGATTTTGATACTGAAACTCTTGGCTGGGGATATTCTGATGAGGCATTATTCAACAAGTGGATTAAGTTTTTGGATCAGGAAAAAGCACCCTTTTTTTCTTCAGCTTTGACCATCACCAATCACCATCCCTTTGATGTTCCAGAAAGTTATCAGTATTTTAAAAACCGNAGTGTTCAAAATAAATACTACGAGGCAATCTCCTATGTTGACTCGATGTTAAATCAGTTTTTGATCAAGGCATCCAAATCAAAATGGTTTAAAAATACATTGATTTTTGTCACAGCAGATACCTCCAATTATCAAAACCCTCAACGACCCTATAAAAACTTTGAAGAATTTGTAAAAACAAGATCGCAAATTCCACTTCTGATTTTAGGAGGAGGAATTAATCATTCTTTTGAAGAANAACGTTTTTTCAGTCAAATTGACCTAGCCCCTACAATCATGGACCTTCTAGGGGTTCCATACCTGAGCCCATGGATGGGGCGCAGTATGTTGAATGCAAATAATGATGCAATAGCTTACACGAATCGCCCTGGAAATTATTGGGCTGTAATGAGTCAAAAAGGTCGTTATTATAATGAATCAAATCAAAATGATCATTACTTTGGTTTTCAAGAAAACGACGATTTAANACTTGAATATAAACTTAGTGGGCGAGCCTGGATTGATACTACAAAATGGCTTTTACAGGAAAATAAGATATGGCATGAATGAATATTTTTAAAAAAAANTTTATGATTTATTATTTTTACATACACATATCAAGATTCNATTTACAACTTTCAAGGAAACAGGTTATAATTTTTTTTATATTAAAGTACCTTCTCTTCCAAGCGCCCGTAGCTCAACTGGATAGAGCAACTGACTTCTAATCAGTAGGTTACACGTTCAAGTCGTGTCGGGCGCGCCAGTATTTTAAACACTTTAGAGTTAATATTGGTTTTTATAAATTCCCTGTGGTGTCCATATAGGTGTCCATCGTTCCGGTTTCACCACCCTTTTCTGTGTACCATTTCATACCTTTCATTTCATCTTCAGTGACTAGGTTGTAACGCTGGAAAGCCACGTCCGTTTTGTGGCCCGATGCCTGTTTGATCAAAAAGTGATCGTTGCCTGCAAGTCTAAGATTGTTGATTGCACAATGACGCAAATCGTGAAAGTTGAAATCACCTAGACCTGCTTTTTCAACCGCCTCATTGTACCCCTTTCTGTCAAACCAACGTTTTTCAAAAACGTATCCACCATGGATTGGACGTGGAATTTGCCTTAGATACTTTAAAATC